>WJIX01000065.1 GCA_014730075.1 bacterium
GAGGATATTCAGTATTATGGATTACGGGGGAGAGGGTGAAGATGAGGGGGATATGGATTTGGAGAATTTCAAGGACCGGATCGAATACAGGAATGTCTCATTCAGCTACACGGGGGAAGAAGATGTGCTCAGGGAAATAGATCTTACCATAAAAAATGGCGAGATAGTGGCTATAGTGGGGATCAGCGGAGCCGGCAAGTCCACCCTGGCGGATCTTCTGCCAAGATTCTATCCGGTAAGTAGCGGTAGTATACTTCTGGACGGAGTAGATATTAACAGGTTCAGACTTTCATCGCTCCGGGCCCTTATGGGGATAGTGACGCAGGAGACCATTCTATTCAATGATACGGTGTTCAACAACATTGCCTACGGGATGGAATCATGTACCAGGGAGGACGTAGTTAAGGCTGCAAAGGCCGCGAACGCTCACACCTTCATCTCTGAGATGAAGGAAGGTTATGATACGGAGATAGGGGACCGGGGAGTTCAGCTTTCCGGGGGACAGAGACAGCGACTGGCCATTGCCAGGGCACTTATGAAGAATCCCCAGATACTGATCCTGGATGAGGCGACCAGCTCCCTTGATGTTGAGAGTGAGGCGCTGGTTCAGGAGGCGATCGATCATCTGGTCCAGGGAAGGACCACCCTGGTGATAGCGCATCGTCTGTCGACCGTTAAGAACGCTGACAAGATAGTAGTGCTGGCAGACGGAAAGATAAGCCAGATGGGGAAACATGAGGAACTTATAAATGAAGAAGGAACCTACAGGAAACTCTACAAAATGCATATCAGGGAATAATATACTGGTAATCGCTCCGAACTGGCTGGGTGACGCGGTAATGTCGCTTCCTTTTTTTTGCGCACTCAGGAAGGCTTTCCCGGGATGCAGGATTACGGTCGCATGCCGACGTTATGTATCGGAGATATTCAGCAGGTGCCGACCGGTAGACCGGCTCCTCCCCCTGGAAAATGGCGGAATCCTGTCCAGGGTTCTGAAGATAAGGAAAGGCTCAGCAGAAGAGGGGAATTATGCTAGAGGTTTTGTTCTGCCTCCTTCATTCTCTTCCGCCCTGCTTGCGTTTCTTTCCGGGGTGAGGAATCGAACAGGTTACCGGACCGATGCGAGAGGGATGCTGCTGACGGAATCGCTGAAGAGCGAGCTATACCGTCATGGGCATCTGGTGGATGGATACCTGAGGCTGATCGCGCTTTCCGGGGGAAGTTATGAATTAGAAGAAGATGAAGCGCTCCCGGCTCTGGATCCGCCCCCGGACTGGAAGCCGGTTGTTAAGAGTTTGAAATTACCGGAGAGGTACGCGGTGATGTCGCCGGGGGCAAGTTACGGGCCGGCCAAACTCTGGCCCGGTGCCAATTACAGGGATACTGCCAGGATGATAAACTCGGGAGATAAAATGCCCACAGTTTTTGTGGGGTCGCAAAAGGAGAAAGAGTATATCGCTGGAATATGCAATGAAGTTAATGGTGGGATCAACCTGGCCGGAAGGATAGATATCCATGGTCTCATATCGGTTCTCAGGGGAGCCGAGGTAGTTATCGGAAATGACAGCGGCACGGTTCACATATCGGCGGCACTGGGAGTACCTACTGTGGCTGTATTCGGATCCACTAATGCGGAGTGGACAGCTCCCCGGGGCAGGTCAGTGAGCGTTCTCTCTTCCGGTATACCCTGTTCACCTTGTTACGATAGAGAATGCGGGATATTCGATTATGCGAAATGTTACGATGATATTGTGGTAGCTGATGTTCTGGACGCAATACACGGGCTGATAGAGAGGAGCTGATATTGAGCGGTTTCAACCTTTCCCCGGACGAATTCATGGAACTGTGTGAGAGCTGGAAAGACCGGAAAGTAGTAGTCCTCGGCGACCTCATCCTGGACGAGTATATATTCGGAAGGACCGGGCGGGTCTCCCGGGAAGCACCCGTTGTAATCGTTCAGTATGACGGAACCAGCTGTTGCCCGGGGGGAGGGGCAAATGCTGCCGCCAATGTTGCGGCAATGGGGGGTAAGGTTTCCGCGGTAGGTGTAACCGGGAATGACAGTGCTGGGGGGGAGCTTAGAGATCAGCTGGAAAGCAGGGGCGTATCCACCTCGGGGATAATATCTATGGCCGGCAGGGAGACAGTCCTGAAGACCAGGATAATGGCGGGAGATTTCCATGCCCAGAGACAGCAGATAGTAAGAATTGACAGGGAGAACAGTGGATATCTGAACGGGGAGGATGAGAGCAGGCTGATAGATAAATTCTACGGTGAGCTTTCCGGAGCTGATGCGGTTATTCTGAGTGATTACAACCAGAAACTTCTATCGGGCAATATAATCAGGAAGGCACTTGAGCTGGCCGGGAAAGAAAGGATACCTGTATTCACCGATTCCCGGTTCAGGCTGACAGAGTTCGCAGGGATTACCGGCGCAACTCCCAATGAGGTGGAGCTCTCCAGGGCGGCCGGAGTAGAACCCGCGGAGGAAAATTCAATAGATCAGGCGGCCAATCTTCTGCTGCAGAAGCTGCGGATGAAATCACTGATAGTAACCAGGGGGAGCTGCGGAATGTCCCTCTACCGCCCGGGAAAGAAAAAGTTCTCTATTCCGGTAGTGGGAAGCCGCGCTGCGACCGATGTTACGGGGGCGGGGGATACCGTGGTGGCGGTGGTATCTCTTGCTGTAGCGGCGGGAGCGGGAATGGAGAGGGCGATGATGGCTGCAAACGCCGCCGCATCGGTAGTGGTAATGAAGAGGGGAACCGCAGTTGCCACAGTCCGTGAGGTATATGATCTTCTGGAAGAACATAGCAGAGAGCAGCAGGCTGGAAGTTGACCTTATTTTGAGTTTCAATCTGCCGGAAGGAGGGTGGTCTTGACTGAAATTTATACCAGTATAGAGAAACTGGCTGACGAACTGGCCAGGGCCAGGAAGAAGAGTGGGCCGGTTGTTCTGGCCAATGGATGTTTCGATATCATTCACGCCGGGCACATAAGGTATCTGAGGGATGCCTCAACGCTGGGTGGTATTATGGTTGTGGCTGTAAATGACGATCGCTCTGCCAGGGAGCTCAAGGGTGATGGAAGGCCGGTATTTCCCCAGGATGAAAGGGCGGAGATAATAGCCGCACTGGAAGGGGTTGATTACGTGCTGATTTTCGGGGAGCTCAGTGTGGACGGTATTCTGAGAAAGCTGAGACCGGAGATACATGCCAAGGGGACAGACTACACCCCTGAAACCGTGCCGGAAAGAGAGACCGCGGAGTCTATCGGCTGCAGGACCGTTATTACCGGAGATCCCAAGGACCATTCCAGCCGTGATATAATAAAGGAAATAGCGGGGAGAGATCGATTTGGATCTCAGTAAGGCAGCATCCGAGAGTAACCGGGGACTGAGGATACTGATAACCAGGCTGAGGTTTCTTGGGGATATCATCATTTCCACCCCTGTGATTGAAGCATTGAAAGAGTGCTACCCTGACGCCGAAATCTACTATCTGGCCCAGGAGGAGTACGCCCCGGTCCTGGAGGGGAATCCTTTTCTGGAAGGAGTGATACTTCTCAGAAAGGGGTTTGCCGGGACCCTGAGAGCTGTCAGGAAGATCAGGAGTCTGAGATTCTCGGCAGCCCTTGATCTGTTCTACAACCCACGGAGCGCCAATATACTCTTTCTCTCCGGGATTCCAGTAAGGGTTGGGGGAAGCCGCAGATTCAGAAAGAGAATGTATACCGATAATTTCTCGGTGCCAGTTGAGGTAAGGAGTGCTGTCAGCCACCACCTGAGCGCCTGCCGGCCCTGGGATGCGACAGGGTGGATGATTCTCTTCCCAGGGTCTACCTGAGCGGGGAGGAACTTCGCGAGGGGAAGGAACTTATCATGAAGCACACCGGGCTTGATCCCGATAGAAATGATATAGCGGCCATACACCCCGGGGGTACATGGCAGGCCAAGAGGTGGCCCCCTTACTGTTTTGGAAAACTGATTGAGCGCATTGAGGAAGATGCCGGCATGAAAAGTGTAATTCTTACCGGGCCCGGGGAGGAGAATATAGTGGATGAACTCCTCAGTTCCTGCGGGAGAAGACCCGGCGTCATACCATATCTTCCGGTGAGAAAAGCGGGAGCGGTAATGAAAGTCTCGGATTGCGTGATCGCCAATGACGGTGGAGTGATGCATCTATCTGTTGCCCTGGGAAAGCCGACGGTGGGGATCCTGGGACCGACCGAGCCGGAGATCTGGTTCCCTTACGGTGATATGGGACCATTCAGGGTGGCGACCCTTAACCTGGAATGCGCTCCCTGCCACAGGCATTACTGTGAAGAGCCGGTTTGCCTGACCGGGCTCTCCGTGGATATGGTATTCGAAAAGCTGATGGAAGCTCTGGAGGCTGAAAGCTGATGGCAGAACTGGCTACTTCGATAAACCTGGATCCAGATACCGGCTCCATTCTTGTGGTAAGGCTGAAGGCCCTGGGGGATATAGCGCTGACTGTCCCCCTTCTTAATTCTCTGCGCAGGAGTTTCCCCGGAGCCCGTATCGACTATCTATGCCTGGAAGGATACGGCCAGACTCTTCGTGGTAACGGGGATATAGATAATGTGATAGAGTTCAGGAAGCATTTTACAAGTCAGGCGAGGCTTATGTTACGATTGAGAAGAGAGAGCTATCACGTGGTTCTGGATCTGATTAGTTCTCCCAGGAGCGCCATGATTACCTGGTTTGCCGGGGCCCGTCTCCGGATAGGTATGGATGTGGGGAGGCACAACTTCTGTTATCATAAGGTCCTTCCCCGGACCCTGACCAGAAATGGTGAGCCTTTCAAATGTTATACCATGGATGCGAACAGGGAGATAGCGCGGATGCTCAATCTTGAGCCGGATAAATGGTCCCGGTCGCATGACAGGTACAGGACCGGATTCCCGCCTTCTTCGAGAGAGGAAGCCTGGGCCAGAGAGTATTTGTCCCGGGTGGAATATCTGCCGGGACATTTGATAGGGGTAGTCCCCGCCGCGAAATATCAGGCCAAGGGATGGCCGCTGGATAGGTTTGTTGATTTTATATTATTGCTCAAGGGGGATGGTTATACACCGGTTCTGATATGGGGGCCGGGGGAAAAAGAGACCGCAGATATGATCGAGGAGAAGACCGGCGCGGTCAAACCGCCCCTGATTGGAATAGCCAGGCTGGGGGCCTTGATAAAAGGGTTGGATTGCCTGGTGGGAGTGGACTCGGGGCCGAAACACCTGGCAGTTATGCAGGGTGTCCCTACTGTAACGCTGTTCGGGCCTACCGACCCTGAAGTATGGGACCCCATGAACGAAAAACACAGGGTTCTTCGAAGGGAGCTGGAGTGTTCTCCCTGCGGCATGACAGACTGCTCCGAAGCTGTCTGTATGAATGGAATAGGTGCTGATGAACTCATGGAAGAGTTGCGGAAGGTCCTGGGATCGGAAAGAGGAGGGTGACAGATTGAACCGGGGATTGAATGAAGTGACACTGATTGTGATTACCCTTAACGAGGAAGAGAATATAGGGGATTGTCTGAAAAGCGCCCCGGGAGTGGGGGAGATAATAGTAGTGGATTCTTTCAGCGATGATGAAACCGTAAGGATCGCAGAGGAAGCGGGGGCCAGGGTCTACAGACGGGAGTTCATATCTAACGCCGAGCAGAAGAACTGGGCGATAGAAAAAGCATCAGGGGAATGGATTCTTATACTTGACGCGGATGAGAGGCTTTCGCCTGCTCTCAGGCGTGAGATAGCGGATCTATTGGATAACCCGGAAGCGGAAGGGTACTGGCTGAGAAGAAAAAACCGATTTATGAACAGAGATATTAAACACTGTGGATGGGGGAATGACCTGGTATTGAGACTGTTCAGGGCAGGCAGGGGCCGTTATAGTGAGAGACTGGTCCATGAAAAACTGATACTGGAGGGACGGGCATCCCGGCTGGAGAATCCAGTTCTCCACGACCCGTACAGGGACATGAACGATTATCTGGATAGGATGAATCAGTACAGCCGGAGGGGAGCCGAGGAGCTTCACCGGGATGGGAAACACTGGTTTCCAGGGATAATAACTCACCCCCTGTTCAGATTTTTCAGGATGTACTTTCTGCAGCTGGGGTTTCTGGACGGGGCGGCAGGTTTTATCCTTTGCTCAGCCGCAACAGCGGGTGTATTTTTCAAGTATGTATATCTCAAGGAATTGCGTGAACCGTAAAGATCCGGATAGAATGTCGGGTATAATGATTTATACGCGGGGCGGTTGACTGATGAGGGTAATGCTTGCTAACAGTGAAACCGGAATGAGAGGGGGCGAGTATCAGACCTGCGCTCTTGCCTCCGGGCTGATGGAGAGAGGGTGTAAAGTGGCTCTGCTATCAGCACCAGGAGCCGCAATAAGTAAAGCCGCTCCGGATGGAGTATCGCTTTTCAGTGCCCGGTATGAGAATCCTCCTTTTTTAACTCCCCTATCTGTAAGAAGGATTGTACGGGATTGGAAACCTGATCTGATACATGCCCAGACATCCCGTGCACATACACATATGAGGTTAGCCGGGGCCTTAGATTCCTTATTTCCACCGCTGGTGGTAAGCAGAAGGGTCGCATTCGGGGTTTCGCGGGGCCTTGCAGGATTTCTGAAATACAGGACCGGGGTGTCCCGCTTCATCGCTGTCTCCGAAGCGGCCGCATCGAAATTAAAGGAGGCGGGTGTCGGTGAGAGCATGATATCAGTGGTAAGAAGCGGTGTGGATACTGAGAAACTGGCATCTGCTGATGCTGACACGGAATTGGGTGCAAGCTTTGGTATCAGAGAGGGTGAGACCGTGATAGGGACTGTCGCTTCGTTCGAGCGTGAAAAGGGATATCCTACTCTCATGGAGGCTGCCGGAGAGGTGGCGGGCCGTCATCCGGATACCCGGTTTCTGCTGCAGGGTTCCGGTTCGATGGAGGGGTATATAAGAGCTCAGGCTGGAAGAGGAAAACTGAATGGGAGGGTTTCGCTGATATCCCCGGAGGTACCGCTGGAGAAGGTTCTTCCACTGCTGGATATTTTTGTTCTTCCTTCTTACTGCGAGGGCCTATCCACTGCCCTGATCTCGGCGATGGCAGCGGGGATTCCCCCGGTGGCAAGCGATACCGGCGGAATTCCCGAAGTCCTCGCGGAAGGCGCAGGAATACTGGTAGAGCCTGGAGATTCGATTGCTCTTGCAACCACGATCTCCGCGCTTGCCGTTGACCGCGCGGAGAGAGCGCGGCTTTCAGAAATTGCTAGAAGAAGAGCGTCTGAGTTTGATATAAGAAAGACAGTAAAGAGCACCTATGATATTTACAATGAAATTACAAGCGAAAGAGGAAGAGAATGACATTGCAGGATTTAATAAGAAAGAGAAGAATATCTCTAACAGCAGCAGCTCTTCTGGCAGTGGCTCTTCTGACAATTGCCGGAGCCCCGGCGGTAGGCGAGCAGGAGAGCAACGTCGAGGATTTCAAGATAGTAAAACCCCTTCCGGATACGGTTTACTTCGGCGTGGGAGAGAAGTTGATCTACGCCATCCAGTACGGGCTGATCTACGCGGGAGATGCTACCCTGGAGATAAGGAACATAGCGGTGCTCGATTCGGTAAAGAGCTACCACGTGGTGTCCCTGGCAAGGACAAACAGGGCATTCGACCTGATATACAAGGTGCGGGACCATCACGAATCATTTATTGATTATGACAACCTATACTCCATACGGTTTGAAAAGCATCTCAGGGAAGGGAGCTTCAGAAGGGATGAGGTGGTTACCTTTGATCAGAAGAGGCACCTGGCAATCTACCAGGATAAGGAAGTTGGGATCCCGCCTATGACCCAGGATTTTCTGTCAGCGCTATATTATGTAAGGACAGTAGATCTGGTAAAGGGTGAGGCGGTATATCTTGCCAACCACACCGGCGGCAAGAACTATCCCATATACGTAAAAGTGACAGGATACGACACGGTGGAAGTGCCCGCGGGCGAATTCGACTGTATTGTTATTGAACCGGTTCTGAAGACCAGCAGTATCTTTAAGCATGAGGGGAAGTTGACAATCTGGCTGACTGATGATAATGTCAAAATGCCGGTACTCCTGAGGTCGAAGGTGGTTGTAGGCTCTTTCGAAGCGAGACTGAAGGAGTATACCCTTTCTTCCGATGAGCCGAGAGTTCCTCTCATAAGCAGGGAAGCAAGAAATGTCAGATAAGTATGAAGAAATAGACCTTGGCCGGATAAATACCTTCTCAGTGAGCGGCAGAAAGAGCAAGGTGAAGGTAGACGATTTTGGGAAACCTGTAAAAGGGGGAAAGAGTTTCCGGAAGTGGTACGACTCTCTCCCCGGACAGCTGGCGGGAGGAAGGCTGAGAAAGCTGGTTTACGCCATCCGCAGGAATCTGTCCGCCGCCGGGCGTGAGATTATATGGATGACCGGGGCTCACGTGGTAAAGTGCGGCCTGTCACCTTATCTGATAGAACTGATCAAGAAGAAGTACATTACATCACTGGCCTTTAATGGAGCTACCCTGATTCATGACCTGGAGATAGCCTGGTTTGGCGAAACCAGCGAAGATGTTGCATCCAACCTGCAGGATGGCACTTTCGGATTCGCGGAGGAGACAGCTTCGCTGGCCTTCCGTGCGGCCGAAGAGGGAAAAGAGAGCGGAATGGGCCTGGGTGAGGCTATGGGCAGATTTATACTCAAGGGTGATGCCCCTCATAAGGATAAAAGTGTTCTGGCCCAGGCTTACCGGTTCGATGTGCCGGCTACGGTTCATGTTGCGGTTGGAACGGATATAATTCATCAGCACCCCGGTTTCGACGGCGCCTTATGGGGAGAGCTCACTCACTGCGATTTCCGAATATTCGCTAAAAGAGTGGATAATCTGGGACGAAGCGGTGGTGTGGTATTGAATATCGGTTCGGCTGTTATCATGCCGGAAGTCTTTCTGAAGGCATTAAGCGTTGCCAGAAATCTCGGCGCTGAATTCTCGGATATCACTACCTGCAACCTCGATATGATCAATCATTACAGGCCCTCTCAGAA
>WJIX01000066.1 GCA_014730075.1 bacterium
ATAAATACCTCGGGAGGGGGGGGAGCCGGAAGAAACTGGACCCGTTCTATCATGCCATGGAATTTGCCGGGAATTTTTACGGCAGGAACCTACAGGACAGCAAACTACGAAAAAATGCAATCGGTTACCTGAAGAAGAGGGGGCTGGATAAGGAAACTATAGAGTATTTCAGACTGGGCCTGGCCCCACCCGGCTGGGACAACCTGTACCGCGCGGCTACTGAAAACGGTATTGACCGGGAGACTATGCTCAAGCTTAAGTTGGTGCTAAGAAGCAGGGGCGGAAGCGGTTACCGCGATTACTTCAGAAACAGGCTGATCTTCCCCATATTCAATATTACCGGCAGAATGGTGGGCCTGGCGGGCCGGGTGCTGGACAGCTCTGAGCCGAAATATCTCAACACCGTGGAGAGCCCGATTTACTCCAAAGGCAGGATTCTCTACGGCTTGAATTTCTGCAGGGACAATATAAGAAAGAGCAAGAGTGCCATTCTGGTTGAGGGTTATATGGATCTCATAATGCTCTGGAAAGCTGGTTTCAGGAACGTTTGCGCCGTATGCGGTACATCTTTTACCCCGGATCAGTCACGATTACTTGCGAGATACGCAAAACGTGTATATATTATTAATGATGGAGATAGAGCAGGTGTGAAGGCTGCCGTAAGAGCCGCGGACCAGTTGCTTATAGAAGGTCTGGAGCCAAGAATAGTAGTTCTGCCAGAGGGAGAAGACCCGGACAGCTTTGTCAGGAATAGAGGATCTGCCGCACTCAAGGAACTTATCCGGTCGTCGTCGGATTATTTCAGGTATCTCAGAACAGTTGCCGGAGAGGGCGAAGAGAACAGATTCCGGAGAGGACAGGTAATAAAGCATTTGATCGGTACTGTTTCAGGTATTGAGAATAGTGTCGACAGGGATCTCTGTCTGCAGGATATTTCTGAGCTGTTCGATATTCCGGTCAAAAACCTCCGTGAGCAGTTAAAGAAAGGCAGAGGGCGCCGGAAACAGGAGCAGCTTCATACCACTTCCAGAGAAAAAGCTGGAGATAACGAAAAACTTCTCTTCCGCCTGGGATTGGAGAAAGAGGAGTTTGCGGAAAAGATACTGGAAAACCTCCTTGAAGATGACCTGGAAGGGGAGCTTTTACGAAAGTATTTTCATATATTCAAAGAGGCGGTAGAGGAAGGGATGGATGTGAGAAACGCTGAATTTTTTGGCAGGATCAGTGATTCAGAGGTCGCTGAACTGGCTACGGAGATCGCGTTTATGGACCTGCCCCCGGGCCCGGGCGGCAGGCTGCTCAACGATACACTGTTATGGATCAAAAGGAATGCACTCAGGAAAGAAATGGAAATGATGAAGGAGAGGATCGAGTCGCTCAGAAGCGATCCCGATGGAGGCAGTTCCGGAGAGGAAATTGAGATTGCCGAAGCGTATCGAAGAGTTGCCAGCGAATTGAAGAACTTAGGGTTGCAAGGAGGGAACACACCTTAATGAGTAAGACCAGGTTCAATAAAGCAATCAAGAAGATTGAGGAAATACAGGATCAGAAGGGTTATATCCTCAATGAGGAGATCAACGAGATTATCGGCGAAGGATTGAACGTTGAAGAAATCGTGATGCTCTATGAACGCCTGAGTGAGGATGGGGTGGAATTCTTCGAGAGTAAAAAGAAAGCGGAATTGAAACTGAAAGCGAGCAGGAAGAGAAAGAAGAAGGAAGAAGAAAAGAAGAAGAAACTGTTCAAGAGCAGGGTAAAGTACGACGACCCGGTAAGGATGTACCTGCGGGAGATGGGGAAGGTTTCCCTCCTGGACAGGGAAGGGGAAATCAGAATTGCGAAGCAGATAGAATCCGGGAACAACATGGTTTTGCAGACCCTTTTCAGCCTTCCGCTTCTCACCCGTGAGCTGGAGTACTTCGTCGAGAAGCTTGAGAGTGAGGAAATAAAACTCAACCGCATTATCAAGATGGATACCGGCGGCCTTCATCCTCATGTGATAGGCAAAAGGAAGAAGGACAAATATGTCAGGCTGATGAAGGAGGCCATCAAGCTGCGGACTGAGAGGGAGAAGCTGGTAGAACGTCTTAACAGGAGAGTCAGCAGGAAGAAGAAAGAGGAAACTGAAAAGAAGCTGGATAGTGTTGAAAAGGATCTCAGGAGTTACCACAAGAAGCTGACTCTGAACAAGGATCAGGTGGAACGGATAGTGGATAACATCAGGGATATCAACCAGCAGCTCAAGGCTCTGAACAGGCAGATAGAGGAATATGAGAAATTCGCCGGGATGGATTACAGCGAGATTAATGCCGCGATAAGAACCCTGAAGGGCAAGGGTAAGAAGAAAAAGAAGCTCCAGGAGGAGACTGACTGGAATCTCGAGAATCTGAAGGACTTTCAGAAGAAGATCAAGGATCTGCGGAGCGAAGTAAGACAGATTGAGAGCAATCACTGTGTGGAATGCGAATCTCTCAGGGCGGCGGTAAGGAAGATCAGAAAAGGGGAGATGACGGCGGAGAGGGCCCGGCAGGAGATGATCGAGGCGAATGTCCGGCTGGTAATATCTATAGCAAAGAGATATACCAACAGGGGTCTGGAATTTCTGGACCTTATCCAGGAGGGGAACAGCGGGCTGATGAGAGCGGTGGAGAAGTTCAATTACCGAAAGGGATACAAATTCAGCACCTACGCAACCTGGTGGATCAGGCAGGCAATTACCAGAGCCATTGCCGATCAGGCCAGGACAATCAGAGTGCCGGTGCATATGATAGAGGCAATAAACAAGGTTTCCCGGACCCGGAGAGAGCTGCAGCAGACCTACGGGAGGGTTCCCACACCCGAGGAAGTTGCAAAGGAACTCCGGTTCCCGGTGAAGAAGGTAAAGAGTATAATCAAAGCGAGCAAGGAACCTATCTCCCTGGACAGGCCGGTGGGAGATGACGACGACAGCAAACTGAGCGACTTCCTGGAAGATTCAGAATCAATATCCCCCGACAGGAGCGCCGCTCACTCCATGCTCAGCGACCGGGTGGCCAAGGTCCTGGCCACACTTACACCCAGGGAGGAAAAAGTCATACGGCTCAGATTCGGCCTCGGGGACGGCACTCCCCGGACCCTTGAGGAAGTTGGCAAGATTTTCAAGGTCACCAGGGAGCGGGTCAGGCAGATCGAGGCCAAGGCTCTGCGCAAGCTGATGCATCCGAGCAGGAGCAGGAAGCTGCAGGGTTATATAGATGTATGATGGCGGGAATAAATAGGTTGATATATTCAGGAGCAGGTGTTAGATTAGTTCCTGATTGAATCCAGGGCCCATAGCTCAGTGGTAGAGCTCCCGGCTCATAACCGGTCGGTCATAGGTTCGAATCCTATTGGGCCCACCAAATTACCCACCAGAGGTCAATATTAAATAATACTGTTTCGGCTTGAAGATTGCTTTTCATCTCTACCGGTATATCCGGCCGGGGCGCAGAATGCCGAATGCCCGGGTCTGGCAGCATATTGGCGTAATGCAGGGATCATCTTGCAAATCGTTGTATTGCAATGTATAAAACTGGTGTTGCAGATTTGGAGGTCTCCATGAACAGCAAAGTTAGAAATATTCTTCTGGCCCTGATGATTATACTGATAATTTATTTCGAGATTCATTCCTGTTCGGAGAATGAAGTCCTGGTCCCGGAGCCTGAGGTTGTGGAGAATATCGTTTATAACGCCAGTGACCTGTACTTCATCAACTCCCGGGAGGGTTGGATAGTGGGACAGATGGGAACGGTAGCCAGAACTGCTGACGGGGGCGAGAGCTGGGAATCGGAGGTTATCGACAGTCTCAATCTGAACAGTATCTACTTTGTTGATAATATGAACGGCTGGATCGTGGGAGAGGAGAGTTCCCTGTACCGGACCACAAACGGAGGCGATACCTGGCAGAAGATCGAGCCGGAGGGCCTGCCCGGGGATGATATCTTTAATGATGTTTACTTTCTGGATGTTACTGCCGGCTATATACTGGGAAGGCAGGGGCTATACAAGACAGTGAACGGGGGAGACGCCTGGGAGAATAACTGGCTTCCGGTGGATGAGAGCAAGGGTGCGTGGGATTTCTGCATGGTTGACCCGGAGAGGATATTCCTGCTGGGGTCCAGGTGGAACCAGCCCGATCCCGAGCTGCTTTATTCATCCGGTGACGGGGCCGATACCTGGGTGCAGGTGGAAGGCACCAATTATTCCATTCTGGAGGGCATTCTGACCATCTTCTTCATAGATGAAAATAATGGATGGGGAGCGGGAGCCCGGATAATGAAAACGGCGGATGGCGGGAACAGCTGGATTACCCAGGAGAATTCCACCCTGGTAAGAGATATCGCGTTCGTGGATCAGGACAGGGGTTTTACAGTTGGAGCGGACAGAATCGCGACCACCGCCGACGGCGGCGAAACCTGGACTGAAATCCTCGAGAATGATGACAGAATAGTGGATCTCAGGAGTATCTACTTCCTGGATGAGAACTATGGATGGATTGCTGGAAGGGGGAGAGAAGAGGTGATGGGCGGGATTACCTGCCAGAATTCTCTTCTGATCAGTACCACTAACGGCGGCGCCAGCTGGGAAGTAAAGGAACTGCCCTGGAAGATCGAGTAGGTATTCACTCTTCATTATGTTGCGGATCTGCCGGCCTCATGTTAAAGTTAATTTGCCTTCAGTGGTGAGTTGAAGAGAGTTCGCTCCTTTGTTCACCTCGACCGCAATCAAATCTGTTTATATCCATAGATCCGGGAGGGTATAATAACCGGTTTCTGGCGATACATAATTACAGTTTTGATACTGACCGCCTGTACATTCTCCCTGCAGTGCTCCTCAGGGGATGGAGGGGATGGAATTTCAGCCTTCCGGCGGAGCGAGATGGACTGGCGTGGGAGAAGGACAGAGAGTATGAGAGACTCCACCAGCTGGCTTACCATAGCAGGTCTTTTCTGGCTGGAAGAGGGGGCCAGCGGCATGGGGTCTGCCCCGGATAACAGGATTGTTCTTCCGCCCGGTTCCGCTCCACCTTACATGGGAGAGCTGATTCTGAATAATGGCCTGGTAAGCTTCAGGGCGGCTGAGGGGATCGAGGCGAATCTGAACGGAAGGGGGGTGAGCGCCGCTGTTCTCGGCACCGGCGCTGAGGGTGAACCTGACCGTTTAAGAATTAATGAGCTGAGCATGTGGATTATCGAAAGAGGAGGCAGGCTCGCTCTCAGGCTCAGGGATTATAACGCCCGTCGCTTCAGAGAATTCAAGAAACTTGATTTCTACCCCCCGGAGCCGCAGTACCGTATTGAGGCAAGGTTCGTCCCCTACGATTCTGCAAGGACAGTATTGCTACCTACCGCGGTGGGAACAGAAGCCGAAATGAAATCACCCGGCTACGCTCTGTTCGATCTGAAGGGAAAGGAGCTGAGACTGGAGCTTCTGGAGGGTGGCGAAGATGGCTATTTCATAATCTTCAGTGACATGACCAGCGGCAGGGAGACTTACGGTGCCGGCCGGTTTTTAAGCACGGGCAGGAGCAGAGGCGATACGCTGGAGATTAATTTCAACCGGGCGGTCAATCCTCCCTGCGCCTATACACCCTACGCAACCTGTCCTCTTCCGCCGCCCGAGAACCACCTTCAGGTAAGGATTGAGGCCGGGGAAAAGAAGTATCCGGGATCATGGGATATGGATCATTGATTACATAAAAGGGTCGAGCAGCCTGAGAATTGAGCTGAGCGGTTCAATATCACTCTGG
>WJIX01000004.1 GCA_014730075.1 bacterium
GTCAGGAAATATGCCGCTGATATGATTGGAGGATCGGCATCAGAAATAAGCTTCGTTACCAACACCACTTCAGGAGTGCTGCTGGCCGCAGGGGCAGTGGACTGGGAAGAGGGCGATAACGTGGTAATGCCGGGGATCGAGTTCCCCGCCAATGTCTATCCCTGGCTTGCTCTCAGAAAGAAAGGAGTGGAAGTCAGGATGGTACAGCCGGAAGGTGGCAGGGTCACCGCCGGTGCTCTCATGGGAGAGTGCGACAGCCGGACCCGGTTAGTAACAGCCTCCATGGTGCAGTTCGGGAGCGGTTACAGGATAAACCTTGAGGAGATAGGTAACTTCTGCCGAAGTAAGGGGATCCTGCTCCACGTGGACGGGATACAGGGCCTGGGAGCCCTGGATCTGGATGTCCGCAGGGCCAGGATAGACTTCCTCTCCGCGGGGGGGCATAAATGGCTTATCTCCATGGGAGGGGCCGGGATCTTCTACTGCAGAGAAGAGCTGGCCGGAGAGCTGGAGATCCCCAATCCGGGCTGGACCGGGGTATGCGATTTCATGGATTTTCTCGATTACTGCTTTGAGTACAGGCAGGATGGAACCAGATTTGAGGAAGGTACCCTTAATGCGGTGGGGATAATGGCGCTGGGAACCTCCCTGGAGAGGTTTCTGGAGATCGGGATGGAGAATGTGCAGGAGCGGATACTGAGCCTGACCTCGGAACTGGCTAACTCTCTCAGGGAGAGGGGATACCATATCATCAGCCCCTTCGGAGAGAGTGAGCGCTCCGGGATAGTATCTTTTACCCACCCGGAGCTGGAGGCCGGAGATATATTCGAAAAGCTGACATCTGATGGTGTAATCGTAAGTCTCCGCGGGGGAGCTATTAGAGTAAGTCCCCATTTCTACAACAACATGGAAGATATCAAAAAGCTCCTTGCGACTCTGGAACGGTGAGGCAGAAAAGGTATTTCCTCTTCTCCGCCTGGGAAATCGGCCGCGGTTTTGAATATATCTACCAGCCGCATACTTTACATTTTAATCGAACAGACCATAACCTGAATAAATTGGGGAAGCTCCATTAAAATAGAAACATTGCCCTGATTCTCACGTAGTAGTAGAATATACGGATATAGTACTGATACGCTTCGGTGGATTGCAAATTTATCTTTTTGCCTTGACCGTTTGATCCGGAATCGGGGAGTAAAGGAGGGTCATTATGACAAAGCCAGGTAGATGCTCAGTGGTCCCCGGCCTTATTCTCATCACACTTGGAATAATATTTCTGCTGAATAACTTCGGGGCTATCGACTTCAACTGGGAAAATTTCTGGGCCTATATCATCCTTCTGGTAGGAGTAATCTTCTGGATAGGATTTCTTGCAGACAGGAGCAAGTATGGGCTTATCATGCCCGGGACCATTTTCCTGGTTGTCGGATTAATGTTCGTCTACTGCACCAGGTTCGGATGGGAGGAGATGGAACAGATCTGGCCGTTCTTCCTGATAGCTCCAGCTCTTGGAATGTTCGGGATGTATCTGCTGGGCAAGCATGACCGGGGCCTTCTGATCCCCGCTTTCATACTTACCGCACTGGGGGTGGTTTTCCTGCTGCAGAGCTATTACTGGCTGAGGTATCTGTGGCCGGTAGCCCTCATAGCGATTGGCGCTTCCATGCTGGCCAGGAAGAGGAACAGGGATGAATCAATATAGTATATGCTTCAGCGAGATTAAGGAGGCATAATCATGAGCATATCCTGGAAAGAATCAAAAACAGCGATAATATTAATTGTAATCGGAATACTCTTTTTGATTAACAACTTCGGGGTGATAAATATCGGGGGGTTCATCTGGAGGCTGTGGCCCCTTGTAATAGTATTCTGGGGGATCACCATGCTGAGGAAAAGAGGCAGAAGGGATGAGAAGGATACCAAATTCCAGTTCTTCGGCGATGCCGTACTCTCCATTTCTTCCCCTTACGTTAAGCACTCCAGCGCCTTCGGTGATATCAGGATCAAGGTTGATAGCCAAGAATTCGCGGGCGGTAACGCCAGCACCGTTTTCGGAAAGATATCGATCGACCTCAGCGAGGTTACCGGGATTACCGGTTACGGACAGCTGGACCTGCATGCAGTATTCGGTGATATCATGCTCAGGCTCCCGGAGAATATCAAATACGAGCTGAGGGGGAATAACCTGATCGGGGATGTCCACATTCCGGGAGGGGTCAAACTTGAAGGGATGAACTACCGGTCTCCGGATGCGGAAGAGGGGGAAACGGTCCTGATCATCAATGTCTCCCAGGTATTCGGAGATGTCGAGATAATAAACTGAAAAAAGGGGCTGGCATGCTCACCTGAGAATTACCATCTTTGCTGACTCGATGCAACCACCCGCCTCAAGGAGCAGGAAGTAAACCCCGCTCTGTACCTCCCGCCCGAAACGGTTTCTTCCGTCCCAGCTGTACTGTATCTTTCCGGGGCCGGCCGGCCCATCAATAAGCCCTGCCACCTTCCGTCCTGTCACATCGAAGACAGAGAGTTTGACATCCATCTTCTCCGGCAGCTCGAATCTCACAGCGGTAATACGGGAGAAGGGATTGGGGAAATTACCCCTCAGAACGACTCTCTCCGGCAGTTCTCCCCGGTAACCGGCATACCTGGCCGCCACTGCCAGTGCCAGCTCCGCCACATCGCCGAAGTAGCCGTAATCCACGTGATCGGCAGTGTCATCGGAGGAGTGATAGTAGGGATTATCCCTGTATCCCCCCTCGATAATCAGAACAGAGGGAAGATCCGGGACCTCTTCCCAGAAGGAGCGGTGGTCGCTCGCAGGGGAAGGAGTAAGGTACCCCGGTACCACATCATTACCGAGAATGGAAGCTGTCTCGACAATAGTGGCATAGATGGAAGAATCTGCCGCATCCTCCCTTCCGGCAATCTGAACCATTCTCTCCCCCCCGTAATCAGCCCCGATCATATCCAGGTTGATTACAGCCTGGTAAGTTGACGCAGTATCCAGAGCCCCGGCGAAATGCCGGCTTCCGTAAAGGCCCTCCTCCTCGCCGTCGAAAAGTATGAATTCCACCGTGTAATCGGTGATGGAGCCGCTCAGGATCCTGGCGCACTCAAGAACAGCGGTAACCCCAGTCCCGTTATCGTCGGCACCTGGCGCCATACCATAGGGACTTTCCCCGATCCTGCTGTTCTGGGAATCGTAATGAGCGCATAGAATGACCTTCCGCTCCGGTTCGGTGCTCCCTTTCAGGGAAAAGATCATATTCTTTCCCATAACCGTGTCGGCCACGGTCCAGGTAAAGCTCTCCGGAGGGTCCGCTCCATCCAATTCCACCAGTGTTACGAAATGGTCACCCGCTGCGAGGAGCGAATCCGGGCCGGCGAACAATATGGCCGCCCGGCTTTCCCCGGAAAGTTCCGGCAGAGAATTCCAGTTAATACCACCATCGGAGCTGAAATAAAGCTGACCATCCCTTCCTCCCGCGGCCAGGCCGGAGGGGGATGATACAGCCGCACTCACCAGGTAAGAACCCAGTCCCGCGCTGTTCCAGCTGATCCCACCGTCTGAAGTCACGAAGACTGAGCTGTCCCCCACCGCTATCCCGTAATCAGGGCCGGCAAAAGCTATATCACTCAATGTGTAGCTGCATATCGATGTGTCACTCCAGGAAACAGCTTCCGGGCCCTCGCTGGTATAGATCCTTCCGGACATTCCGGCCAGCCTGAAAAAACCGGCGGAAGCATCGGATCCGTACAGGTTGCGGTATCCGAAAAGCATGGGATCTATTTCATTCCAGCTCCTGCCCCCATCCCCGGTTACCACGGCGGTCCCGTATAATCCGGCGGCCAAACCGCTCAGGGGATCTGCAAATGAGACAGTGTGCAGAGGATGATCCCCCTGATATATCATCTCCCAGCTGAACCCTCCGTCTATAGACCGGTATACCGCGCCACTGGAGCCGAAAGGGGTATAACAGGCGGCGTACAGGGCTCCCCCGGGTGCTCTCTCCAGGTCCAGAATGCCCCTGCCGGCAAGTATAGCCGATCTCCTGAAAACCGGCTTTGCTTCGCTTAGAACCGCGATATATACGGTCCCGTCCCTGGCCCCAGCCCACAGAGTGTCCCCGCCCCGTTCCAGGGCGTACAGACTTCCAACCCTGGGAGGGAGCTGAAAACTCTGTATCCGGGGATGATAACCGTAACGGATCGCCTTCTGCCGGCAGTACTCCAGGGCATTGAATTTCATATCTGAGTAGGTGTAGCGGGTTTCGATGAGGAATCTTTCCGTTTTCACTGACGCGCTGTCAGCACCGCTAAGCTCCCTGAGGGTCTCCTCCATCAACTGGCGGTCCACCCGCGAGGCAAGGTCGCACAGTTCACACCGGCCCGGCTCTCCCTGAGAGGCAGCATTGACGGGAAAAAGGACTGCACACAGAACAGCAAGTAAACGGGTCAGGGATCTCTCTCTTATCTGGACGGGCAGCTTCATAATTAAACCCTTGCAAACTTAAGCGTACTATATATTATATAAAAGTTAACAACCGCAGGCATTTAAATATTTTATAAAAAAGCCCGGCCTGGAGTGAAGAGTTGCTGTCATTTGTGGACCATTTCAACCTGGACAGATCGGCGATCCGGAAAGTACTTCTCTCCGCGCTCTCCCGCGGGGGAGAATACAGCGATATATTCTGCGAGCATACCGTAGCCAACTTCATACTGATGGAAGAGGGGATAATCAAAAAGAGCAGCAAATCGGTAATGATGGGGGCGGGGGTCAGGACCATCAGGGGAGAGGGTGTCGGTTACGCCTATACGGAGGTGCTGACGCCCCGGAAACTGAAACATGCCGCCGATACCGCGGCAGCGATAGCGGAAAGCGGGAACCAGGTCCAGCCCGTATCACTGAGCCAGGTTGACTACCGAAACCATTATGATATCTCAGACACGGTAACAGGTTCTGACCTCAAGGCGAAGATAGAGCTGATCAGGAATGCCGAGAAGGCGGCGAGCACCTATCACCACAGTATAGTAAAGAGTACCGTCAGCATGATGGATGTGGTCAGCCATATTCAGATCGCCACCAGTGAGGGAGAGCTGCTCAGGGATGTCAGGCCGATGCTTCACTTTACCGTTCACGTGGTCGCAGAGAAGGACGGAAACAGGCAGATAGGGATTTCCAGCGGGGGAGGAAGGTTGGGCTCCAGCTATTTCAGCGGGATCAGATCACCTGAGGATCACGGAAGGGAAGCGGCCAGACAGGCGGTACTGCTTCTGGATGCCCGGCAGGCACCGGCGGGAAGAATGGAACTGATACTTGCTCCGGCGGAATCCGGCATACTCCTGCACGAATCAGTAGGCCACCCCCTGGA
>WJIX01000067.1 GCA_014730075.1 bacterium
CCTCCTCATTTCCGGCGGGTATAATATAACATACGGCAGCCTCCTGAGAGTCTGTTCTGTAGTTAAAGCGAAGCTACAGCGTTTATTCTACTTCAACGGGAGCGATATTGCACGGAAATATGTTAACGGCACAGCAGTGAAAAGAGCCGAAGCACTCTTTTCTGCTTGAAAATCTGGCCCGAATCTGGTAGAATTACTGTGGATTTATGTAGATTCTAGGAGGTAGATCCAATGCTAATCAGAAAATCCTTGGTAGCGCTTATAGCCGCCATTTTTGTGCTTACATCATTACCGGGGTGTATACTCGATCCGAAGGAGAGTGTGGAGGAGGTGCCGGTTGAACCGGTGGAGTGGCCGGACAGGACGGATAGGGAAGATGTTATTGAGATTGTATTACTGGTTTACGAAACCGAAGATATAGAAAAATACAAGGAAGTTCTACTCAAACCTGACTCTCATGATGATTATCCCGAAGGTTTCTACTGGTTTCACCAGATTGAGGATGTCCGTGACGACGCCGTTTCGGAGGATTACTGGGGTTACACGGTTGACTGGCAGACAACCGGAATGGTTCTCGATCATGAAGCCGGCCTGGAGCTTAAAATATATCCGGGCACCTGGGAATCAGAAGATGATTTCAGGGGCATACCATGCGATGACTGCTGGAAGACGATAAGAGGCTACAAAATAGATATAACTCTCGATGACGGCAGGCATTTTATCAGTGATTACTATGTACAGTTTGTCATAGGCCCTGACCCTGATAACCAGAACAAGTATGTAATATATGCCATGCGGGACCTCAGGGAGGGAGCGCAGTAAGAAACGGCAGATACCTGACTACCATGGCCCCCTTTTATCCGAAGGGGGCTTTTTTATGCCCGGGCCCCTCGCTGTATCCCCCCTTTCTTGACAACGGCGTCAGTATCTGATTATAGTTAGAGCGTCAGGCGCTTTTCGGCAGCGTTTACAGAGAGGAGCCCCCTTGGCCGGCAGGAAGCGAAAGAGCAAAAAGACCATCAGGACCCGGCTGAGTATTCTGGCGGCGGCCCTCTTCATACTCTTCGTTCTGTTCTTCCAGGCGGCCAGGTTCCTTGATTCTCCCCCCGGCAGGGTATTTCTTCTCGATATCGGATTCGACAGCAAATTCAGCGAGGTTCAGAGTGATATCAACCAGCGGGTGATAAGGGTACTCATGGAGAACGGGGTAAAGAGGAGCAGCATGGAGATAATCCCCGGGGCCGAAGGAGAAGGTTATACCATAAGGGCTCCACTGCCCGCGAACCGTTCTCTGGTGAAGCTCAATGTGGCCCTGGACAGTGCGGTGGAGGATATGGGCGGTCGGGTGCGGGAGTGCCATGAAAAGGATTCCGGAAACAGCCTGGATATGAAGATAGGCACCGGCCGGAGGCTGACCCACCGGTGCCTGATAAAGAGGACCGGGAAAGCCAGCAGGGCAAATTCGCGGATAGCGATAGTGGTAGATGATTTCGGTTACTCCTACAACGGGGTGGCCAGAGAATTCATAGAACTGGACGCGGGTATAACCATATCGGTTATCCCGGGCCTGAAGCACTCACAGCGTATATGCGCCGAGGCATCCAGGGCGAAAAGGGCGTTCATCTGTCATATGCCGATGGAATCGGAGGAGGGGGAGTGCCAGGGGGAGAACTGCCTGAAGGTGAGCATGAGCGACTCGCAGATTGAGGATGCCGTTATAGCCGCCCTGGAGCAGATACCCGGAGCGGCCGGAATGAACAACCACATGGG
The DNA here is from genome assembly GCA_014730075.1 of bacterium. Taxonomy (GTDB): domain Bacteria; phylum Krumholzibacteriota; class Krumholzibacteriia; order Krumholzibacteriales; family WJIX01; genus WJIX01. The sequence continues at coordinate 1,771 of WJIX01000067.1, forward strand.
CTCGAAGGCGACCGCCGACCGCCGGGTAATGGCCACAGTCCTGAAGGCCTGCCGGGAGCGGGATATATTCTTCCTGGACAGTTTGACCTCTCCTAATTCGGTGGTGGCCGAAATTGCGGAGGGGATGGGGCTCCCGGTTCTGGCCAACGACATCTTCCTGGATAACCGGGGGGACGATATCCGGGGGAATATGCTGAAGCTGATGCGGCAGTCGGAGCGGAGGGGATGGGCCATAGGGATAATGCATGTAAGGAGCGATAGCTTCAGGGAGCTGAAATGGATGGTCAATGAGGCGAAGAAGCGGGGAATAGAATTTATTACACTGAAAGATCTTATTACACTGATAGCTGGTAAGGAGGCATGAGTTGAAACGGTTAAGACTGGGGGTAAATGTAGACCACGTGGCCACACTCAGAGAGGCCAGAAAGACGGTGGAGCCGGATCCGGTCACGGCGGCAATGCTCGCCGAGCAGGGAGGGGCGGACCAGATTACCTTCCACCTCAGGGGGGACAGGAGGCACATTCAGAACAGGGATGTCAGGCTGATCAGCGAGATGGCCCAGACCATGGTCAACCAGGAGATGGCGGCCACCGACGAAATGCAGGAGATCGCCCTGGCGATGAGGCCGGACTCGGTAACCCTGGTACCGGAAAAACGGGAGGAGGTCACCACAGAGGGAGGGCTGGACCTGCTCTCGGACAGCTCCAGGTTCGAGGATACGGTTGCTACCCTGGGGGAGAGCGGGATCAAAACGGCTGCGTTTATCGACCCTGTCTTCGCCCAGATCAAGCAGGCGGCCAAGATTGGTTTTGACGCCATTGAGATTCACACCGGCGAGTACGCCAACGCGCCCGCGGCGGAGAGGCCGGCCGCTCTGAAGGCGATAAGAGAAGCCGCCGAGGCGGCCAGGAAATACAACCTGGGGGTGCACGCCGGGCACGGCCTGACCTATCACAATGTTCACCCCATAGTGAAGATCTCCGAGATAGAGGAGCTGAATATAGGCCACAGCATAATATCCAGGGCGGTCTTCGTGGGGATAGAGCAGGCGGTAAGGGAGATGGTAACCCTGATGGAGCGTTAGGGCCAGGATCAGCGCGGCAGGAATAAAAAAAGGCCGGGAAGCGTGAAGCTCCCCGGCCTTTTCCCTGAAGGTTGGGCTGCTTTACTCTTCGATTTCTATTATCTCTTCCAGGGGAGTGTACTTCCTCCGGAAGGCGGTTGCAACCGCCTCGTCGGTTATCTTCCCTTCCAGCATATTAACTCCGGTCCAGACAGTCCAGTCCTCTTTTGCTGCCTCTTCCCATCCCTTGTTGGCTATCTCCAACGCGTAGGGCAGGGTGGCGTTGGTCAGGGCATAGGTGGAAGTCCTGGCCACCGCGCCAGGCATATTGGCCACGCCGTAATGTACCACCCCGTATTTGATATAGACCGGCTTGGTGTGGGTGGTTGGCTTGATGGTCTCGATACAGCCGCCCTGGTCCACTGCCACATCCACTACCACCGCTCCGTCCTTCATGGTCCTGATCATATCTTTGGTGACCAGGCGCGGTGCCTTGGCGCCCTTCAGGAGGACCGCTCCCACTACCAGGTCAGATTCGGCGACTGACTGGCGTATATTCTCCGGGTTCGACATCATGGGAGTGACATTGGCCGGGAGTACGTCGCTGAGATAGCGGAGTCTCTCCAGATCAACATCCAGGATCTTCACGTTGGCGCCCAGCCCGGATGCCATCTTGGCCGCGTTTGTTCCGACGATCCCGCCTCCTATAATAGTAACCTTGGCAGGCTCCACTCCGGGGACTCCGCCCAGAAGTATACCCCTGCCTTCCATGGGTCGTTCCAGGTACTTGGCGCCCTCCTGGATCGCCATCCTCCCGGCCACCTCGCTCATCGGGGTGAGAAGGGGCAGTGACCCGTCCTCTTCTTCCATGGTCTCATAGGCAATACAGACCGCCTTGCTCTTGAGCATCCCGGTAGTCAGCGGGCGGCTGGCCGCGAAATGAAAGTAGGTGAACAGAACCTGGCCCTCCCGGGACATCCTGATCTCCGAGGGCTGGGGTTCCTTGACCTTGATTATCATATCGCTTCTCTTGAAGATATTCTTGACATCTTTGACGATGGAAGCCCCGGCATCCCGGTATTGCTTGTCCTTGAACCCGCTCCCCTCCCCGGCGCCCTTCTCCACCAGGACCTTATGGCCATGCTTTACCAGTGTCTCTGCTCCAACCGGTATAAGGGCAACACGGTACTCGTCCTTCTTTATCTCCTTTGGCACTCCTATAATCATATGATCACTCCAGGCTGATTTGAATAGGTACATAATTTGACACTAATATATATAACAATTCGTGGATTTTACAACAATAATAAATTGGCTCAATATGGAGAAAAGCGTTGTCAATCGCGCTCCAAACCTTCATAAAGATTGATTTTTCCTCCCATATCGGGTATAATCTTATCTATTCTTAGTTCCTGAGAGCCGGGGCACTGACCGAGGTAAAATTAAGTGGAGGGGTCAATGAGATACATCTTTCTGTGCGTTCTGTCATCGGCGGCCCTGGCTGCGGCTCCCTTATACGGCGGAGAAGCTGCAGAACGCGATCAGCCGCTGGTAGCTGATCATACCTGCGTTGGGATCGGCGCCATCCCCGATTCGGTGGTCGGCCACACACGGGATACCCTGAAATACCATTACGCTCATACCTCTCACGGCTCGCAGCTCCGTGACGGGCTCTCGGTGCTGGAGAACGATAACCCCCGATACGAATACGCCTATGAGAATAACACGCTTCCGGTGCAGGAGGGGGCCCTGTGCATATTCAACGGACAGCAGTCATCAACATACATAACCCCTGAACTATACTGGAGCAGTGAAGCGGGGATGAATGATACCAGGGCGGTCCTATCGGCTAACAGCGAGATAAATATCTCCATGTGGGCCTGGTGCAGCCAGCTGGATTACTACAGCGA
>WJIX01000068.1 GCA_014730075.1 bacterium
ATACTGAAGTATACCCTGGATACTCTCAAGAAAACGGGATGGGAGAGGATGAAACGGAGGCACCGGGAGTCATCGGTTGCGATTACCGAAGCTTACCGGTACCTTGGGATGAAGAGTCTTTCGCTGAGACCGGCCTCATCGGTTCAGGCAATGAAAGTCGCACCTGGATGTGACAGTTCCAGTTTTATCGAAAAACTCGCGAAAAGGTATGGAGTGGTAATAGCGGGGGGGCAGGGGGAACTCAAGGGAAAAGTAATAAGAAGCGGCTATACGGGGCTTTACAGCGGAAATACCCTGTCTCTGGCTGTAAGGGCAATCGGCGAGCTGCTCCAGGCGGAGGGCTATGCGCCGGAATTTGAATCTGCACTGGCCAGAATGGAACCATTAGCAGGCCAGAAAGATATCTTCTGAACCGGCTGGAACCTTTATCAGCTCTGGGGTTATATAATTATAGAGCTTGACAGTCAGCCACCCCGGTGATACAATTAATATGGAGGTGGTATATTTGCGCCACGCTATAACTGTGCGAAGAGTACTGACAATGTTAGCTCTCGTTGTTGCCTGTCTCTACGGAACTCTGTCAGGAACCGAGAGCCTTATGAAGATACTTCCAGTCTTCGAGGAAGCAAGGTGCAGTGTGTGCCACCAGAGCTCCAACCCTGTTCCCGGGGATTACACCCTCAACCCCTTCGGATCAGATTTCCTGGCTAACGGCAGCAGGTGGGATGCCACCCTGGCTGATAAGGACTCAGACAGCGACGGATACAGGAACGGCGATGAACTGGGCGATCCCGATGGCGACGGCACTACAGATGTGGATTTTGTAAGATCCAATCCCGGGGATCCGGATGACAAGCCAAGCTCCATAGATGAAAAGACATGGGGTGTTATCAAACAGCTCTTCGCGGACGAATAGACCTTTTCAAATCACCCTGACAACGAAACAATACTTATTCATATTCGTAACCGTACCAGCGGAACGATGCTATGTAATAAATAATTTGCATCGGCGGCAGTTATGCAATAGACTGGGAAAGGTTGTGTTTTAATAAGAATAGAGGAGGGGTAATGCCAGCAGCAGTAATTATCGGCGGCCAATGGGGAGATGAGGGAAAGGCGAAGATCGTTGATTTCCTGATGTCTGATCATGATGTGGTAGTAAGGTACCAGGGAGGGGCCAATGCAGGCCACACAGTAGTAAAAGAGGGTAAAAAATTTGCTTTTCACCAGATACCCTCCGGGCTACTCTATCCGCATACCACCGGTATTCTCGGAAACGGTATGGTTATAAATCCTTTCTCATTTCTGAAGGAACTTGACGGAGTAATCTCAAACGGGATCAACGCGCAGGACCGTCTATTCATAAGCTCTTCGGCACAGGTGGTAATGCCCTATCACAGCATATTGGACGACCTCAAGGAGAGCGATCGCAAGGAGAGGAAAATAGGAAGCACCGGGAAGGGTATCGGGCCCGCATACAGCGACAAGCATGCCAGATCGGGGATGAGGATGGGGGATTTTCTCCTGGAGAAGGAGGAGCTGTTTTCGAAGATAGCCGGAATGGTAAAAAAAGCGAACAGGAAGATGGCCATCTATGGGGCGCCTGAGCTTTCCCCCAGGAAGATAGCGGCGGACTTCATAAATATCAGAGATCTTATAGAACATTTCATAAGAGATACACAGATGATGGTTGCCGATATGAACTCTCAGGGGAAGAGATTCATCCTGGAAGGAGCCCAGGGAACCCTTCTTGATATAGACCATGGAACGTACCCGTATGTTACCAGCAGCAACAGTACGGTGGGCGGAGCGATCACCGGGTCCGGAATTCCCCCTTCTGCTCTGGGGAGGGTAATCGGAATATACAAGGCCTATGTCACCAGAGTAGGCAGAGGCCCATTCCCCACAGAGCTGGAGGATCAGTTCGGTGATAAGCTCAGGGAGCGGGGGTGTGAATTCGGGACAACCACCGGACGGCCAAGAAGGTGCGGCTGGTTCGACCTGGTGGCAGCAAGATACGCGAAAAAGATAAATGGCTTCTCAGAGATCGCCCTTACCAAACTGGATGTTCTGAGCGGTATCGAGAAGCTCAAGATATGCCATGCCTACGAAATTGACGGGGAGAGGATAGACCGGTTCCCTGCCAGTTCCGCGATCCTGGATAAATGCCGGCCTGTCTATACAGAGATGCCGGGATGGGAGGATGGAGAACTGGGCGGCAATTATGAGGAGCTGCCCGGTAATGCCCGGAAATATATTGAAAAGCTGGAAGATGAGCTTGAGACCAGGATCTCGTTCATTTCCACCGGGCCGGGCCGCAGGGAGACCATCATCAGGGAGTGAGTGCGGCATGGAACGGCAGCTTGATCCGCCGAAGATAAAAAATTTGACAGAATAGACAGGTATTATTAACTTGTATCAACCGCATGGAACGCTGAGATTCTAAGATATTGAGGGGCCGCTAGCTCATCAGGTAGAGCACCTGCCTTTTAAGCAGGTGGTGCCAGGTTCGAGTCCTGGGCGGCCCACTCTTTCCCCACATATCACAGGGAATGCTCATTCTATAACGCGGTTACCGGTCGAGAGGGCTCTATTCCGATCAACTTCAGGAAGCTTAAATTATGGAATCTGCTTCCAGACGGAAAATCAACTGAATTCTACTCCATAGGTACCCTCAGGAAAAAAAGCAGGAGTGTTCTCTCGTGACCTGGGAGATCTCTTCAGGCTTCCCGTTGAAAAATAGATAAACCCCGTTATTGACAGGCGTATGCCCCTCAGGGAAGCAGCCAGCGCGCAACGCCTGATAGGCGGGGAAGGGTAAGGGGCAAGATGGTACTGGAAGTAGTCGGACATGGATCCTTGATCATGGATGGAATAATCACGGTAATTCCTATTATTCTTATCCGCTGAGGGTCGGGGCGCCTGATCGGAAGGGTGTAGAGGGCAAATGGGGTATATTTCTTTCCTACCACCATCGGAGAGTAAAAGATCGACTTTTGAGTATAACAGGTCACAACACTGCCGGACCTGATAATACCTGCATTGCATAGACATCAGATCCTTCATGCCGAATGGTCCCCAACTCTCAAATACTCTTTACAGACGGAGCGGTTGAAGATAGAATGTAAGATGATACCAGTCCGGGCAACGGCGGAGCTTTTCGAACGAAAGGGACTCTGATTTAAAGGGGGAATAAGATTAAGCGTTACGATATCTGTATAATAGGCAAGGGTGCTTCAAATTATATACTTGGAAAAGCAGCAGCGCGGGGGTTAAGAGTTGCCCTGATTGACCGTCCCCCCATCGGGGGTACCTGCATGAACTTCGGCTGCCTTCCCTCCAAGACCCTCCTCTATCCGGCGGAAAAGACAGGAGAGATCATCAGGGCCCAGGAGCTGGAGATAAGAACCGGCGACATAGGGATTGATTTTGCTGCCCTGATGGAGAGGGTGAGGAAGGAGAGGGAAAAAAGGCGGAGAATGCACAAAAAGCAGTTGGAGGAGTTCGATAACGTTGATTACTACCGGGGGGAAGGGCATTTCATATCCTCAACTGAGGTTGAAGTCGAAGAGAACAGAATAGCAGCTGACAGGATATTCATCGCAAACGGGGCAAGGCCTCTGATACCGCCGGTAGAAGGCCTGGATAAAGTGGACTATCTTACCAATGAAACTATCCTGGAGATCCGGGATAGACCGGAGAGCATGGCAATAATAGGAGGGGGATATATTGCGCTTGAATACGCGTACTTCCTATCCTCCTGCGGCGTGGATGTTACCATTATTGAAATGAACGGGAAGCTGCTTCCGGGGATGGAGCCGGAGATCTCCGAAATGATGGAAGAACAGGTTGGCAGCTATTGCAGGCTTCACCTCAATGCCAGGGCTGAGAAGGTGCTGAAAGAAGAGGATGGGCTGTCAGTGGAGGTAAGCTCAGGTGAAGAGAAGATTACGGTCAACGCTTCGCGATTACTGGTTGCTGCAGGCAGAAGATCGAATGCCGACACCCTCTCCCTGGAGCAAACAGCAATCCGGACTGATGAGGCTGGGTACATCGTCGTTGATGAATATATGGAAACTGGCCAGCCCGGAGTGTTCGCCTTTGGAGATATTA
>WJIX01000069.1 GCA_014730075.1 bacterium
GGTTGAATGGATCCCCCCGCACCTGGGAAACTCCCGCTCTTCACAACTGTGGGCCTCCGGCGATCTTCTGGAAGGCAAAAGAAGAATCACAGAGAGCGCCGTTACCTTCGACCTCTTCAAATCTCTTGCCCTCCAGAGGTGCTGCCGGTCCAGCTCGGATACCCTGCGGACCATGCTGGGAAGCTCCACCTATCGCTACGCAAGGATGTTCAGGGGTATAGACCGTTTTCTGAAGAGTTACCAGTACGGCGGATTCCACCTGCGGAAGAGGTACATAGAATGGAAACTGCTCAACCTGGCCAGGATGATAGCTGTGTTCAGGCTGCACGAAGGGAAATTAACCATCAAGGCCGCTACCGAGTTCTTCATGGAGAGAGCCGGTGTATCTGAAGATAAAGCAATGCTCTACATAAAAGAGGCTTATGTCTCCCCCTCCGCCGCTTATCCGGGGATAGCGGATATCCTACTTTCGGATATCGTCTCAAAAATGTCCAAAACCGCTGACGAGAAGCTGCAGAGTATGGACACCGGAGACCTGCTGGAGAACAACTTCCTTATCCCGCTCCAGATGATAGAAGATAAATATTTCTGATCTGATTATTAATGCAGATCGCTTTCAGGTGAACTGTAGACTATCTCGCCCTCTACCACCGTGGCCAGGACCCTGGCCTGACCGATATTATCCCTGTCCATCTCCAGTATGCCCGGTGATATCACCAGGAAATCTGCATCCATTCCGGGGGCGATCCTGCCCCTTCTTCCCTCATGAAAGGAGGCATAGGCGGAATGGACGGTGTACGCCCTGACCGCCTCCATTGCCGGGATAATCTCCTCCGGCATCCATCCCCCCTGAGGCTCTCCCCGGGTGGTGGTCCTGGCAGCTGCGGCCAGAATACCGGCGAAGGGGTCAATCACATTCTCGAAGGGGAGATCCGAGCCGGCGGCCAGCCTGCAGCCACTGTCGACCAGTGACCTCCAGGGGTAGGCGGCCATTAGCCGCGCCTCACCTATTCTTTCCTCAATCCAGGTATAATCAGATATGCAGTGGCTGAACTGCACCGACGGTATTATCCCCAGCCGGGCGAAACGGCCCGTATCGGACGGGTCCACCAGCTGGGCGTGCTCGATCCGGTGACGTGGATTATCGCTCGGCGATTCGGCGAAGAGCCGCTCGAACATGTCCAGGACCATCCGGTTTGCCCTGTCCCCGATGGCATGAACCGCCGCCTGGAGCCCCGCGTTATGGACAGCCAGTATATATCGGTAAAGCTCCCCTGGCTCCATTACCATGATGCCCCGGTTACCGGGATCATCAGAATAATCATCCAGGAGGGCGGCGGAGCGGGCTCCCAGAGAGCCGTCCGCGAAGAGCTTAACACCATTCAGAGAAAGGAAATCATTCTCTCTCTGGCGTGCCGCAAGCACCTGTGCTACCGCCTCTTCCGGCTGAGCTCCCATGGCCGGGAAATATCCCGTAACCCTGAACCGGAAATCCTCCTCCTGCGAAAGCCGGGTATAAATATCCAGGGCTTCCGGGGTGATCCCCACATCGTGAACACCCCCTATCCCCAGAGAGAGCAGTTCATCGGCGGCCTCTCTAAGAAGCTTCTCCATACTCCTTCCGGAGGGCGGTTCTACAAAAGATTTTACGATACCTGCCGCTTCATCCAGAGCCAACCCCTTCTCCCGCACGATCCTGCCCCCGGGAGGATTAACCAGCTCACCATTCAGACCGGCCAGGTCGAGTGCGGCAGAGTTCACCAGTGCGGCGTGCCCGCATATCCTCTCCAGGAAGAGTGGGCTTTTACCGGTAACCCGGTCCAGATCCTCAAGAGAGGGAAGGCCCGGGCTATCCATTCTGTTCTGGTCCCAGCCCCTGCCCAGTATCCATTCCTCCCGTCCCTGCCGCGGGTGAGTATCAAATATCGCCTGAATGATATCTCCGGCCGACCGGGCATCTCTGAGGTCGATCCATCCCCGCTGAGAGGCGCTGAGATAGAGATGGGTATGGGAGTCGGTAAACGCCGGCAATACAGCATTTCCTGCCAGGTCCAGCTTCCGGGTGGAAGATCCAGCCCCGGCCAGTATTTCATCATCGGTTCCCAGAGCCAGGATCTTTCCTTTCTTGACCATGAACGCTTCCGCTTGGGGCAGAGAGGGGTCCATGGTAATTACCCTTCCGTTATGGAATATCTTCTTCATATCGCCGCATCCTTTATGGGTAAAGGGTTTTCTGCACTTTCAATAGTAGCATAAAGAGCTTCTCTTCGCCTCATTTATAACCGAACCTTATCTTCTCTGATACGTACAATTAAAATAAAATATCGAAATTTATTATCATGGTTGCCCGATAAATCTTTATAAGTTATTATTACTGAAAAATGAACAGGAGCTTTTAATGAACTACTACCCAGGGCGCTCCGGCAACCCGGTGATGGACTGGTTCAACCGAAGCGCCGTTAACAAGATAGTCGCGGCCAATGTTGTCATATTCATAATGCAGCTATTCCTGCAGAGGACCGCGTTCCAGTATTACCTGGCCCTGCGTCCCTATCTGCTGCTGAGAGGTTTTCTCTGGCAGGCGGTCACCTACATGTTCCTGCATGGCGATATCTGGCATATCGGCCTAAACATGTTCGTTATCTGGATGTTCGGCAGGCAGCTGGAGCACGTATGGGGAAGTTCCCGGTTCGTAAAATACTACTTTGTATGCGGGCTGGGAGGGGCTGTGTTCAGCTTCATATTCTCCTATACTAATCCGGTAATAGGAGCTTCGGCTGCAGCTTACGGGCTTCTTCTGGCCTACGCGGTGCTTTTTCCCCACAACCAGATATTCCTGTGGGGGCTCTTCCCGGTAAGGGCCAGGACTCTGGTAATAGCCCTTATAGTTATCGAGCTCTTCTCAGGTATGACCAGAAACGATAATATAGCACATTTCGCTCACCTGGGCGGTATCGTGGCGGGGCTTATCTATATCCGGAGCGACCACCGGGCCGGCGGGTTCCTCAGTAAGATAAAGAAATTCTTCAGTTCGCTCCCTGTAAAGATAGATTTCAGCGACAGCGACAGCGATCAGGGACGAAAGCAGGAGAAAGAAGAGGAACCGCTCGATTACTCCCAGGGAAAGGTCGATTCGATCCTGGATAAGATCTCAGAGAAGGGGTACGAATCACTCACCGAGACGGAGAGGCGGATCCTGGAGAAGTACTCCGAGAACGAAGATAAGACTTAATTCTCTGCATTTTATCAGTTTTTCAGCGAGTTGATCGCTTCCTGGAGGGCCTGCCCCTCTTCATCACTCAGTTCACGGGATGGAGCTCCGTTGTTTACCTCTATCGAATAACCCCGGGCGGAATTCCTGGCTACCAGGCTGGATAGAATGAATCCGTCCCTGCCGGGGGTAAGAAGGCAGAGCGAGTAGCTCTGGTTGCCCCCTATATCATCGAACGCGTTGTAGCGGATCAGCCCCATACCACAGTAGAAATCGTTGAGAGCTTCGGTGATAGCGGATATCCTATCCGACTGCTTCTTCAGAAACTCCCGGTTCTCATCCACTCCCTCCAGAAGCCTGCTCAAAGACTCCCTGGTTCCGGCGTTGTCGTACATCTCTGCCATAGCAGCAAACGGCTTGCTCAGCCTGTTCAGACGGTATATCAGGATGATGGCGATTACCAGCGCGGCGGCGGCCAGAATAAAGGTCGCCGATATCAGCAATGCCGCATTGGAAGAAACTAATTCATTCAATCTAAAAACCTCCTGCTTTCAATCATGCAGAAGAGGATAAATTAACGGGGTGAGATTGTAAAGGGATAAAGAACATTTCGCCGGGCTGATATTAACAGCCCCTGTACCGGTATTTCTTATTGAGCAGTATCGATACCGGCAGTACGAGCCATTGAACAGCCGCAGCCCTTAATTTATTGTTTCCAGTTGATTGCTATGGGAAAATAATGCCGAGGGCGGGATTTGAACCCGCACAAGCGTTTCGCTCACTACCCCCTCAAGATAGCGTGTCTACCAATTCCACCACCTCGGCAAGAAGTATCGTGAAATATATTAAGTTGAGTCCGCTCCGCCCGTTTCAGGAGCGGCTTCCTCTTCGCCTGCTCCCCGGAGTATCTCATCCACATCCTTCTGGGCTTCCGGTACCATGGTTCCCATATTCCTCTGCTGGGCTGCCTTCTTGAGGACGCTCTCCTGTTCCTTGGTGCCCTGCCCCGCCGACAGGAACGCCAGCGACAGGGATGTCACCATGAATATTACCGCAAGGTAAGTTGTTGCCCTGCTCAGAAAACTGGCCGCCTCCCGGCCTCCCATTACAGCCTGGCTGCCCATACCACCGAACGCTCCTGAAAGTCCGCCGCCCTTACTGGACTGCATCAGAACAACAATTATCAGAAGTACGCAGGCAATTACATGAATCGTTATAAATATACCAAATATCATTTATTCACCAACCTCTCAGATAGTTATTTTAATTAATGAGAGGGTCTTAGTCAAATTAATTATGAGCTGAAATCGATAATTAGCACCGGTTATCAAACTGAACGTATAATATCAAGGAATGAAGCAGCTTCCAGCGAGGCTCCTCCCACCAGGGCGCCGTCGATTTCCTGCTCGGATAGAAGGGTTGCGGCATTATGCGGCTTGACGCTGCCGCCGTACATGATGGTCATCTCCTCGGCAGCATCATCGCCGAAACTGGATGATATCCATTCTCTTATGACAGCATGCATCGACGCAGCATCCTCCGGGGTGGCAGTCTTCCCGGTACCTATGGCCCAGACCGGCTCGTAGGCGATCATTACCCTGGTGAGCTCACGGTCATCAATCCCTTCCAGGACCCCGCCAAGCTGGTCCCGGACCACCTTCTCAGCGTCCCCCGACTCCCTCTGGTCCAGGAGCTCGCCCACGCACAGGACCGGTGCCAGGCCGCTGTCCAGCGCGGCCCGTAGTTTTCTGGCCAGAAGCTCCGAATCCTCCCCGAATATATGCCTTCTCTCCGAGTGGCCCACCAGCACATAACCGCACCCCGCCCCCTTGAGCATCCCGGCCGAGATCTCGCCGGTAAAGGCGCCGCTCTCTTCGAAGTAGAGGTTCTGTCCCCCCACACCTATCTGGGAGCCTTCCACCGTCTCAACCACCGCGGGGATGGTAACAGAGGGAGGGAACAGGATAACCACGCAGCCGGCTGGTTTCTTCTCCAATCCCTTCAGAATACCGGCAGCCAGCCTGGCTCCCGATTGAGGATCCATATTCATCTTCCAGTTTCCGGCCACTATTATACTTCTCATTCCGCTCTCCCTTCACAGGTCAGATTGATCTCTACTCGCTGAGCGCTTCCACGGCGGGGAGAACGCTCCCCTCCAGCATGGTAAGAGAGGCCCCTCCTCCGGTGGATATGTGATCTATACTTTCTGCCAGGTGCATGGCCTGCAGGGCAGAGACACTGTCCCCTCCCCCTACTACCTTCCGGGCATCCGAACCGGCGATCGCCCTGGCAACTCCCCGGGTACCTTCCGCAAAGTCCTCGTTCTCGAATATCCCCATGGGGCCGTTCCAGAAGATGGTCCCCGCGCCGGAGATCTCATCGGCAAATATTCGTACGCTCTTCTCCCCGATATCCACCCCTACCCATTCCTCCGGGATATCCCCTGCCGATACTGTCCTGAATTCTGAGTAACCTTCTACCTGATCGGCAACCACGCAGTCCACCGGCAGGATGATCTTCTTCTCTCCGCTGCTGTCTCTTATATCCAGCAGCTTCCTGCACATCCGGAGGTACTGCTCATCCACGATCGAATTGCCGGTTTCCAGGCCAGCGGCCCTGAAAAAGGTGAATGCCATGGCGCCACCTATGATTATCCTGTCCACCACATTGATAAGGTTCTCAATCAGTTTTATCTTCCCCGATATCTTCACTCCACCCAGGACAGCCACAAAGGGCCTTTCCGGGTCCTTCAGGAGGCTGCCCAGCACGCTCAGTTCCTTCTCCAGGAGAAACCCCGCCCCCTTTTTACTGAAATGGAGGGGGGCTCCCACGGTCGAGGCATGGGCCCGGTGAGCGGTTCCGAAGGCGTCATTTACATAAATATCCCCCCATTCGGCCAGTCTGGTGGCAAACTCCGGATTATTGCTCTTCTCCCCAGGGTAGAACCTGAGGTTCTCCAGAAGGAGCATCTCTCCTGGCTTCAGGTCCGATACCTCCTTCTGCACCTTCTCCCCGACGCAGGCATCAACGAACTTGACCGGGTAGTCGGTGAGTTCACCCAATTTGTGCGCCACCACTTCCATGCTCAGGGATGGGTCCTTCTTGCCTCCGGGCCTGCCCAGATGGGACATAAGGACCAGGGAGGCACCCGAACCGACAATATGCTCTATACTGGGAAGGGCGGACCTTATCCTGGTATCATCCGCTATCTCCCCGCTGTAATTGAGCGGCACATTGAAATCCACTCTCATCAGAACTCTGGATCCGGATATATCCAGATCTTTCAATCTCTTCCAGGCCATTGTACCTCCCGTATACTTTTATCTTGTAGCGACCCACCTGGCCATATCGACCATTCTCATCGCGTAACCGTACTCGTTGTCATACCAGGCCAGCAGCTTGAATACCCTCGGTTTTATCTGCATGGTGGATGCACCGTCGAATATGGATGAGTGCGGATTGCCCACCACATCTACCGATACCATGGGGTCCTCGGTATATTCCAGGATACCTCTGAGGGAACGGCCCGCCGCAGCTCTCATCGCCTTGTTTATCTTCTCAACGGTGGCATTCTTCTTCAGGCCCACCGTAAGGTCAACCAGCGATCCGTCGGGAGTGGGGACCCTGACCGCTATACCGTTCATCTTGCCCTTGAGCCTCGGCATCACTACCCCCACCGCCTTGGCGGCACCGGTTGAGGTCGGTATCATGGAGACCGCGCACGCCCTGGCCCTGCGGTAGTCCTTCTTGTGCGGGGCATCCAGGATGTTCTGGTCGTTGGTATAGGCGTGAATAGTGGTCATCAGCCCATAGGAAATACCGAACTTCTTGTCCAGCACGCTGGCTACCGGGGCCAGGCAGTTGGTGGTGCAGGAAGCGGTGGAGATTATATCATGCTTGCTCTTTCTGTATTTCTGGTGGTTGACCCCCATTACAATCATTATATCGGCATCCGGCGAGGGAGCTGAAATTATTACCTTACCCGCTCCGGCATCCATGTGCTTGGCGGCATCCTTCCTTTTTCTGAACAGGCCGGTCGACTCTATAACAATATCCACCCGGTGCTTATTCCAGGGGAGCTTTGCGGGATCCGGTTCGGCGTAAACCCTGAACTTGTTCGAACCGGCCTTTATATGCCCGCTCTTGAGAGCACTGACCTCTCCCCCGGGATACCGACCATGAACTGAATCGTACTTAAAAAGATGGGCCAGCATCTCCGCGTCGGTCAGATCGTTTACCGCCACCAGGTTGAACCTCTTGTCCGCGTTTAGCCCCCTGGCGACCAGTCTCCCAATTCTACCAAATCCGTTGATAGCTACCTTAATAGCCATATCTATCCTCCTTAAATCAGATTATCCTGTTTTTCCGGCACTGCCGAACAGTTCTATCTTTGTCCTGACTACTTCTCTGACTCCGTCTCTGCCCGCTCCCAGGTATTTCCTGGGATCGAAGAGATCAGGTGATTCCGCCAGCTTCTTCCTCATGAAAGCGGTGAAAGCGATACGCATATCGGTATCGATATTGACCTTGCAAATCCCCCTCTTAACCGCCGCCCTGATCGCGTCGTCGGGAACCCCCCGGGCGTCTCCGATATCGGCCCCGTGCTGATTGGCCAGCTTGACGTGATCGGGATTCACTCCCGAAGCACCGTGAAGCACCAGAGGTATCGATACCTTAGATGCTATCTCCTCCAGTATATCCATGGCCAGCTGTGGCTCCCCCTTGAACTTGTAAGCTCCGTGGGATGTTCCTATCGCCACAGCCAGGGCGTCCACCCCGGTCCTCTCCACGAACTCGGCCGCTTCGTCCGGGTTGGTAAACCTGGCCTCCTGCTCCGATACAGATATATTGTCCTCCCCCCCTGCCAGTTTTCCCAGTTCCCCCTCAACCGAAACACCTTTTGGGGAAGCTTTCTCGACTACTTCCCGGGTTATCTCGATATTCTCATCGAAGGGAAGGTGGGAACCGTCTATCATCACAGATGTAAATCCGTTATCTATGCAGTGCTCTATAACTTCCATATCCCTTCCATGATCAAGGTGGATGGCAAACTCGGCATTTTCCATACCGGCGGCGATCTCCACCATGGAGAAGAGGTTTTCGAAACCGGCGTACTTGAGAGCACCTTCGGAGACCGCTATAATCACCGGGCTCCTGTGCTCGGCGGCTGTTTCGGTTATCGCCTGGATAAACTCCATATTGTTGATATTAAAGGCGCCAACCGCGTAACCTCCCTCCCTCGCTGCATCCAGAAGCTTCCTGTTTGTTACAAGCACTGAAATCTCCTTTCTGTGTATCGCAATATTCAGCTGATCTAGATCATCCCGCCTCAGACTGATATTCAATTGTCTTATCTCGAATTGAAACAAAAAACGATGAGGGCTTCAACAAAATATTTTTTTAAATTAATTCATTATTTATTACAACCTCTTTTAAAGAATAGGAATTCCACATGTTAAGCATTATGAAAACAATCTTTCCTCTTCTAAATTATTCCCAAAACATCATTAATAATAAGAGATTTAATATACAACTGATGAAATAACCCTTCCCAGACTAGAACTGATATCCCTGCTGATAGACTTATCATCAAATTAATAAGGCATTTTTGGAGAATCTCTCGATCATGCCTCTTTTTATTTCTTCTTTTCAAACCCCCATTAGGAGGATTGCTATTAATAGTATGCTTACCAGCACCTTTATTATTAGTAGTATTTACATCTTTCGGAACCGTAACCTTTTCTCTGACAATGATTTTATTTGATGAATGAATTTGAGAATTTTGTATCAAATTTAATATATTGTATATATAGCTCGGTCCCCTAACCAATATTACCTGTCTTTCCTTGTTAATGTTAGTATCCATGATGTCCAACGAAGCACAATGCGACATCCAAGGGCTCAGGATCAATTCTTTAAAGAACGTCGGATTACAGGGGGTTATATAAAGCGGCAGGCAACAAGTGAAAAACTCGATCTTATTAGCGACTGAGAACTGTAAGGTTCCATTTGCCTGAATTTTAAAAGCCATTTCCTCGCCATAATCATTTGACATTATTTCCTGCAGAACTTCCCCAGCACCGTAAAGGTCCACCTTTATGTCCAGACCGGTTTCCACCTCAAAAGCATTCCAAGCGGAATCGTATGTTTCAATGTTGTCAAACTCAACATTACTGCTAACCATCTTTTCGAAATTATCACCAGCAGAGCTAATCCAGAAATCGTGGAAGTTCACGGTCTCATTACCATGAACATGTACATGGACCTGATTTTGCGAATCTACATCCGGGTTTATATACCCTTTAAAAGATCCGATATCTGCTTTGACAAGACTTAATGCTAACTGCATCTTGCCCCCTTAACTGAGGTTAAAAAGAATAATATTCTTAATTCCAATTCCGCTGATTACTACATTACATTAATTGACTTCCGCCGTTTTCTCTTTTTCCATCGAATATAAAGATTTAAATAAACAAGAAGTACATGACACTCTTGGCTGAGCTCGAGAAACTTATCCATTTTGGATATCATAATTACTTTTTCAAACCCTTTCCTTTCACTCAAAATGAAAGAC
>WJIX01000070.1 GCA_014730075.1 bacterium
CTCCAGCCTGCTCCGTTCGGGCCCCTCCCCGATTATATGAAGCTGGGCCTCCGGCCGCTCCAGCCGCCGGAACGCCTCCACCAGCAGCGAGGCGCCCTTTCCCTTCCTGAGGTTACCGGCGAAAAGAATTACCTCCGCACCGGCGCTGATCCCGGTAACTTCCCTGGCCTCATCCCGGCTCGATCTTCTGAACAGATCCCTGTCTATCCCGTTCAGGACCACTTTTACCTTTTCATCTTCCACCCCATATTCCACCAGCTTTCTTTTCAGGGGCCTGCTCACCGATATAACCGCCTCAGAATAATTCAAACCCTCCAGTATCATCTTCCTTCTGCCCCGATAGCGGAAAAGCCGGTTTATATCGCTTCCATGCACCCTTGAGACCAGGGGCAGCCCATACTGACGGGCCAGCAGTGAGGCCGCGTAACAATCCGGGTAGGCCCAGGTCGCGTAGACCAGATCGGGGCTGAACTCCCGGACAACTCTCCTGAAAAGGGTACGTATGGAATGGAAATAGAACCTTCCGTATAGATTTCTCAGTACCAGGGGAGTATAAAAGTAAGTGGGATAATTTACAGTCATTCCCTCCTGGCATCCGGACGGCGGTTCGATCTTCTTCCCGGAAAGAGCTGCCCTTAACCTGTGAGGCCAGGGCACCGGAACTATCAACCGCAGATCATTCATGCCGGCTAAGTGGTTAAGCTGCTGCCTGTTGAAGGGGGCCAGCCCGGGCCTGCTCCGGTCCGGGAAAAGGTTGGTAATTCCGAGTATTTTCATCAGTTTTCTCCGGGAATTTCCGTATCATCCACTTCCACCCACCGGGATATGGAGAATTTCAAAATCAGCAGACCGATAAGACCTCCCAGGACCCTGGAGATCAGTGTAACTATTGCCGCCCCGAGCGCCCCGTAGGGCGGGATGAAGATGAGGTTTCCCGTGAAATTAAGAATCAGGTTTATCGCCGCCATCAGGGAAAAAAGCTGCGGCTTGTTAATGGTATGTGCCACCAGATTGATCGGGTTAATAACGGTAAGCAGAACGAATGCTCCTATCAGGATCTGGAAGAGCCTCACCGAGGGTATGAAATCATCTCCGTAGAAGGTAACCACGATAGGCCTGGCGATGAATATTATCACAAGCCCCATTACCGCAATAAGAGCGGTTACCTTGATGGTATCCCTGAAATACCTGAATATCTCGAATTTCTTCTTGAACTTGGAGACCTTGGGGAGGAATACGGTGTTGAAGGTTTCCGGTATCAGCTCGAACGGCTTCACCAGGATAAAGGCAACCGAGTATATTCCAACCTGGGTGGCCGCCCTGTAATATCCCAGCATCAGAACATCCAGGCGATCAAAGACCATGAAAAGGACAATAAACAGAAACATCCAGCCGCTGTAACTGCTTATCTCCCTTAGCGGATATGAAACAACTGACTTCTCACGGTAAAGCCTGGAGGGGATAAGGAAGGATGCCACCAGGAACCCAATGAATATCTGGGCCAGGTTCGCCGCCATGGTAGTCTCCACATTAAGAACGGAAAAATATGCCAGGGCCAGGACGCATATGGTCCTGACCGCCTGCCCGGCAATACTGACTACCGCTACCTGCTTGAACTTCTCATAAGCTCTCAGGACCCCCTCGGAGTGATAGTACATATTGTACATAAGCGCCCCGAAGGAGGCCATCCTCAGAGGCCATACCAGCTCCGGGTTGCCATATACTCTCACCGCCACTACCGGCGAGAGGAACCATGCCAGAACCACGAACACCACCGAGACCTGGATCCTCACCGTATATATACGCTTGAAGATCGATACCGCCCTCTGGTCATCCCCCTCGGAGAGATGAAGGGATAATTTGCGCACCATCGTGGTGGTAAGGCCAAGCTCTATGACCCTGGCCGATATCCCCATGATCACGGTCGCAATGGTAAGAACCCCGAAGCTCTCCGCCCCCAGTGTGCGGACCACGATAATACTCACCACGAAGCGCAGAACAGCCGAAACGGCCCTGCTGGAGTAAATGAATCCCAGGTGCTTTACCGCTTTTCGCCTGATGGTCTCCATGAACCATGACCTGATGGAATATAGAAGCTTCATTATGTTCGGAGACTCCCGCTCCGGCCCTCTGGAAAACAGTTTTTACTAATTTAGCTGACTGCCGCTGAAATACCAAGTGCAAAAGTTCTGCCAGACCGATTAAATAAAAGGCTTGAAAGTACCGGAGACCAGGAATATTTTTGAATTGGACTGGATATTGCAATTTCATCTGCAAAAAGTTCAAAGAAGGGTAATTATGACCAGAAGACACCTGCTCGGTTACCTGCTGAGTATCACTCCGGCGGCGGTATCCAGGGCCATGCGACAACTCCTGAGAGGAAGATACCTTACCGTGCTCTGTTACCACAGAATCCTCGACACAGGCGAGGATTTCCCCTTCGACAGCGACCTGGTGAGCGCCTCCACTGATCAGTTCAGGTCTCAGCTGAGGTATATATCCCGTAATTACAATGTTATCAACTTCAAATCACTCCTGGATCATCTCAGGGAGAAGGATGGACGGTTTCCCCCAAAACCACTGATCATAACCTTCGATGATGGATATATCGACAATTACACCGTAGCTTACCCCATCCTCCGGGAATTCAACCTTACCGCCACCATGTTTGTGACTGCCGGGTTTATGGGAGAAAAACGGATTTTCTGGTGGGACAGGATAGCTTATATAATCAAGAAGACCGATAAGAATTCAATAGAGATAAAATCCCCGGTGGAGATTTCGGTCGATATCAGCAGATTCGGCGACCGCCAGGATTGCGCCAGAAAGCTAATAAAGAGAGTCAAGGAGATCACCGATTCCGAAAAGGAAGAGGTTATAGAGAAGCTGTCGGATCAGCTTGGGGTAACACCCCCGGAAGGTGATACCGGATATACCATGTCCTGGGAACAGCTGAGGGAGATGAACTCAGAGGGCATTGAGATAGGCGCTCACTCGGTAAACCACCCCATTTTCTCCAATGTTGACGGCGAGAGGCTGAGAAGAGAGGTCGGAGAATCACGAAAGATTATAGAGAATAATATCGAAAACCGGGTGATAACCTTCGGCTCTCCAGGGCGTGGGATCATGGAGCGGGGAGAGCGGGAGCGGTTTACCCGCACCCTCAGGAATGAGATAAAGGATAGCGGATATCATTTCAGCACCCTGTACCGGTGGGGACTGGTTTATGAAAACTCCCTGGACCGGTTCGGGATCGAGAGGATAGGAGTGGAAACACACGATACCGGGGCGGTATTCAGGGCGAAACTGATGTTTCCGGAGATAATTACCTACTGATACTACCGATGCGGCATGGGAGGCATGAATAATGATCAGGGGCGGGGACGGCGGAAAAAAGATCCTTTACCATCTCAGGACTCCGGGGACCGGAGCGGAAGGAGTCCACACCAGAGGTATAGTAAACAGTTTCAGGAATAACGGATGCCAGGTAGATTTTATCTGGATCTCCGGCGAGGGCGACCCTACCGCCCGGGCGGGATCAAACCCATACCGAGCCAGTGAGAAGAGATCCCTCCTGGAAAGACTGGTTTCCATGGTCCCCGGATTCATATTCGCCCTGATGGAGTTCTGCTACAATTTCTGGGCGATATTCAGAATGAGGGGGGCGGTGAGAAACAATAATTATAATTTCATATACGAAAGGCACTTTTTCTTTTCATTCGGTTCCGGGCATATTGCCCGGAGATACGGTATCCCACTGGTCCTGGAGGTCAATGAACTCTCCGGTTTTGAACGGGTCAGGAAGAACTACTTCTCCGCCCTGGCCCGGAGGTGCGAACGCTATATATTCAGGAGGGCAGAGCTGATATCGGTGGTATCCCAATTCCTCAAGGACACTATCCTGGAGCGGTATCCTGAGATATCCCCGGAGAAGATTCATGTCATCCCCAACGGAGTCGAAGAAGAATTCTTTTCCCGCCGGCTGGAGGGCGACAGGATAAGGAAAGAGTTAGGGCTGGAAGGGAAAAAGGTGTTCGGATTCGTAGGGTTTCTGGTGCCGGTCTCCAGCTGGCATTCCCTGGACTGGTTCCTGCCGATCTTCATCGAATCGGTGGCCGCTCATCCCGATGCCGTGATCATGTTCGTGGGCGGCGGGCCGGGAAAGGCCGGCCTAGAGGAGGCTGGGCGGAACAGAGGTTTCCGGGACAGGATGATTTTTGCCGGACACGTGCCCAACCGTGAAGTTCCGCACTATATCGATGCCATGGATATCGGCATTATCCCTCACAGCAACCGGTACAGGTCTCCCATCAAGATGTTCGAATATGCCGCCGCCGGGAAGGTCCTGCTCGCCCCGGCTCGCGAACCGATAGAGATGGTGGTCGGAGGAATACAGAATCAATAC
>WJIX01000071.1 GCA_014730075.1 bacterium
AATACAGGCAATAAAGTCAACTCAGGATGGCATTGTTCCTGCAGACAAAATAATACTTATAGGGGAGAGTATCCATTTACACACTGGTCTTGGACCATGAATCCAAAGTCCCCAAAAATAAGCTATACCCCCCTGGAGAACCGAATAAAGCAATGGGCCATAGAGTCCCCGATAGAAAGTTGGTTCCTGTCTTTGTGCAGAGAACAAAAATGCTTTGATGTCAACCGGGATGCCATCGGAAGGTTGATAATAAATTACTTTCAATACAAACATGCACTTACCAGCTTTCGATTATTGTGTGTATTTCTGGAATTCTTATTCTTAGACCAACTCTTCAGACCACTGAGGACGGACGCTGGATGCAACTACATGTGCTCTGGCCATTGGGGGAAATTATGTCTTGACATCTTGCCCCATAGAAAAGTGTGTAAAATTGGTTGAGAGCAAAAAAAGATGGTGTATTCTCAGTTCAGGCTTAAATAGAAAGGAGAATACACCATGCGAGAACTTAACTTCTCTACTCACAACCTATCAGTGGATCTTAAAGAAGTCAAGAGGATGTTTAGAGATGAGTTTAATAACGGCTGCAGGTATATGATAAAGCAGGCATTTGAGAAGATCATGGAAGATGAGATGAAGATGTATCTGAAGGCGGTTCCATATGAGAGAAGCAGATCCCGGAAGAGCTATCGGAACGGCTACCGGAGCAGATCACTTCTTACGAACGTCGGAGAGATCGATCTGGAAGTTCCCAGATCCAGGGATGGAGGTTACGCTCCGGGGATTTTCGAGAGGTACAAGCGTGTTCATGATGTGGTAGACAGAGGTATCAAGGAGATGTTTCTGAAGGGAGTATCGACAAGGAAGGTAAGGGACGTGCTGGATGTGCTGTGCGGCTTTGGAGTGAGTGCCGGATATGTCTCCCAGGTGACTAAGGAGCTTGACAGTGAGGTTCGTCTGTTTATGAATGAGCCGATAGATGATGATTACGCTTTTCTGTTTCTGGATGCTTTGAGTGTGAAGATAAGGTACGAGCTGAAGGCCAAAAGGAAGATGGTGCTGGTTGCCTATGGTGTGAGAAAGGACGGCAGCAGGCGTCTGTTGAGCTTCAGGCTGGCAAAGTCGGAAGGGACAGGCACCTGGCAGTCCTTCCTGGAGAACCTGAAGGTCAGAGGCCTTAAGGGGCACAACCTGGAGCTGGCTATTATGGACGGTGCAGCGGGTCTGTGGGCGGCTATAGAGCAGGTCTATCCTCTGGTAAAGCACCAGCTCTGCTGGGTACATAAGCTGCGTAATGTGGCCAGGTATGGACCAAGAGCAAGGGCCCAGGAGTGCGTCTCAGAGGCTGCGGCGATCATGTACGCCGGAAGCAGCGGTAAGGCTGCCAGGATGTTCAGAGAGTGGAAGAGGCGCTGGGAGGATATCAATCCGAAAGGAGTGGCCTGCCTTGAGAGAGATTTTCACCGTCTTATAGCTTTCTTCGATTTCGATCCCTCTTTCCACAAGGTCATAAGAACCACCAACATCATCGAGAGGTGCTTCAAGGAGGTTCGAAGAAGACTGAAGGTGATGGGATACTTCCAGAACACAAAGAGCTGCAAGAGAATCGTTATGAGCCTCTTTTATTACTTCAACAGCAAGTGGGGTAACAACAGAAGAGAGATTATAGAACCTATAGCTGATTACTTTAAACTGGCAGCTTAAGAAAGGAATCCTGAGAATGCATCATCTTTTTACACACAATTCTTTACATTACCATGAGACCGGATTCGGGAGATCGAAGTTGACATTAATATCCCCGTATAATACAGTAATAGAAACAAAGGACTAAACCTTAATTCTAACAGATATTAATCGGGGGCGGAGCCTGAATCAGACTAATTTGCGGTTTCTGGTCTGGTATGGGAAGGAGCGGTTTCAATGACCGAAAGAATATGCATTTCTTCGCTCACTTTCTGCCTCCTGGCAATCATTTTTTTATTTTCAGCTCCATCACCGGCCGGAGAAAACGGAGAGGATGAGTGCAGGAATCATCTCGAGCCCGGGTCCTGGTCCGTGCAGTTCCAGATAGCGGACGATATCAACCTGCGGCCATTCAACGGCAAGGTTATCTCGCTGAAATATCATTTCAGCGAAAAACGGCCCTTCGCATGGGCTTGAATCTGGATCTGGATTCCGATGGGTCCGAAAGCGAAAGAAATTACACCTGTGGGGATACATTATTTAATGGCGACCAGAATGAGCGGGAAAGCAGCAGTCAGACGGTCCAGCTCAATCTGATATATATGCATTATCCCAATCCTGAAGGCAGGATAAAACTCTTTTATGGCGCCGGCCCACTGGTACGTTATTCCCGCTCCACATCAGAGCATGATCGTTATGAGTTAGACTCCAGCGGCTACAGATATACAGAAGATCAATGGTCAAGATCCTGGGTATCGGTTTGATTGGTATCTTCGGCGCTGAATGGTTCGCAACGGACGCAATCAGCTTTGACGCTGAATACAGAGCCAGGGCAAAGTATACCAGGACTAAGAATGAAAGCGACAGAATCAGAGATTATAATTATGGAAAAGAAGTGATAAATACCGAAAACAGTTACGAAGACTGGAATTTTGACGCTTCGATAGTAACATTCGGTGTGAGCCTGTATTTCTAATTCAAACCTGATCTGATAATATATTCCAATCTGATTCTTATCACGCAGATAAGGGAACAACACCCTGGCGGCATCTCTTCCTGGCCGGGATTCAGCGAAGCAGAACCAGTTTCCTGCTCTGCACTCTACCGCCGGCCTCAAGGCGGCAGTAATATATTCCGGATGCGGCCGGACGCCCGGCGTCGCTTCGGCCATCCCAGATTACTTCGCCCTGCCCGGCATGAATCATACCATTGATAAGGGTTCTGACCTTCCTCCCTGCTGTATCGTAGACTGTCATACTGACAGTTGATTCATTCGGTAGATAGAACGAAATCGTTGTCGCCGGATTGAAAGGATTGGGGACCACCGGCCCTAGCGAGGGTGCCGGAATGGACCTCCGTTCAGGCTCTGCGGAGGTGATCTGCTCCGTGGTAATGGCATACAGGTCTACCACATCTCCGGCAGTCTGGGCGATAATAGGATCGAACCGCAGGCGTTTTATCACCCCGGTGTAAAGCGGGTGCAAAGAGAGATCAACTTCATAGGTGCGAACCTCGCCGTCCGGCACCACGGGTATTGTCAGGCGCCTGTCGCTGCTGAAAGTGCCTTCTGCCCCGGCGAAGAAGAGCTCTGCCTGATCACTGGCAGTATGGTGAGCGCAGGTGATATAGATAGCGGGCACCTCGCAGGCCTGCCAGCGACAGTAAGGCAGGATGACCTTGGGATCGGCGGAATCGAGAGTCAGCCTCCAGAACCCGCTGTAGGGCGGGCTGGTATCGCTGAGATCTCCTGGCAGGCAATGCTGCCGGTCCCGGTCAAAGACAAAGTCCGGGCCGGGTTCAGGGGCATTGCTGTAAACATAGCTTCGGATATCGTCGTAGAGATCGCCGAGGATAAGAGTATATTCATACTCGTAGATTATGTCGTGATCGATAAGATCTGTGTGAAGAGGCGCGATGTATCCGGTATTATTATCTGTCGGGCCCCCACTTCCGGGAGTTCCATGG
>WJIX01000072.1 GCA_014730075.1 bacterium
TCTCCCGCTCAGCTCCCGGGTGCGGTCCAGGCTGGTCCCGGCGGGGAGCTCCAGTCCGATAACAAAGAAATTCTGGTCGATCAGCGGCATGAATTCTCCGCCTATGGTGGTTATAAGGAATATCGCGAAAATGAACGCCGCTACCGAGGAAACCAGCGGTATCCATTTATGCCTCAGGGCGCCATCCAGAAGATTCCGGTATCCATTGGAGAGATTCACGTAGAACTGGTCCCACCTCCGGGTCAGTTGCACCCACCATCCCGTTGATTCTTCCTTCTCATCTTCTCTCGGCTTCAGAATTCTGGCTGAGAGCATAGGGACCATGGTGAATCCGATAATCAGGGAGAAGATGGTCGCGTAGACTACGGTCAGGCCGAATTGAATAAAGAACCGGCCGATTATCCCGCTCATGAAAGCTATCGGGGTGAAAACAACTATATTGGTCAGGGTGGAGGCGATAACCGCCACTGCCACTTCGGAGGTGCCTTTCTCGGCTGCTTCGAATGGGTCCATTCCCTTCTTCACGAACCTGGTTATGTTCTCGATAATCAGGATCGAGTTGGTAACCAGGGTACCAATAGAGATCCCCAGAGCCATCAGGGTCATGATATTGACGGAGAAGTTGCTCGCCTCTATGAGCAGGAAGGTGGCTATTACCGAGGTGGGCATGGACAGGGCGGCCACTATCATCTGCCTCCAGTTATGCAGAAAGATCAGAAGAAGAATGGAAGTGAGGAGTATGCCCAGTCCGATATTCTGCAGAACATCGTTAACCGCGTCGATCACGAAGGTAGAGCTGTCCTGCGATATCTCTATCGATATATCGGGATCGAGCTCAGCACGCAGCTCTTCCAGTACCCCATGTACATCACGTCCGATACTCACTGTATTACCGTCCGAGCGTTTGATTATGGATAACCCTATCACCGGCTCTCCGTTGAATGATGAATACTCCCGCAGTTCCTCGGTGCCGTCCACGATATCGGCAATTTCGGAGAGTGGTATGGTGCTTCCCCCGGGTAGAGGTATTCTCAGTTTTGCCAGATCCGACGGAGCATTAACCTCTCCCACCATTCGTATGGTTGTTTCCGATGCTCCACGGGTGATATGTCCGGCGGGAACATTCAGGTTTTCAGCCGACACGATTCCCACTATGTCAAGAAGTCCAAGTCCGTAAGCGCGCAGCCTTTCCTGCTGAACCTCCACTCTGATCTCACGCTCTCTCTTTCCGGTTATTTCTACTTCTCCAACCCCGCCAATTCTGCTCAGACGCTCCTTGATTACCCGGTCCGATATCCGGTAAACCTCCTGAAGGGGTCGGGGGGCGGAAACGGTCAGCTCTATGATAGGGATGGCATTAATATCCCATTTCTGAATTATCGGCCTCTCGGCATCTTCCGGAAGGTCCGAGAGTATGGCGTCAACCTTGTCCTTGACGTCGATAGCGTCCATATCAACGTCTGTCTCAAGCTCGAATTCCACTATTACCTGAGACATATTCTCCATGGAGGTGGATTCAATCTTCTTCACGTTCGCTATGGTAGCTATCTCGTCCTCGATTTTCTTGGTAATCTGGCTCTCTATCTCCTCCGGTGAGGCTCCCGGGTAAACGGTTGTTACCACCACGAAAGGAAGGTCAATCTGGGGCATCATCTCAACAATCATGTCCCGGTATGAATTGACACCCAGCACCAGAAGGGCAACCAGAATCATGGTGGTAAGGACAGGTTTTCTGATGAATATCCGAAACAGGTTCATATTAATGACCTCCCTTCACCGGTTTTATAAGGTCACCATCCTGCAGTTTGCTTTGACCGAACATAACCACCAAATCGCCTTCCGACAGTCCCTCTGTGATTTCCACCGAATCGGCTGTTTCCACACCGATTTTGACGTTCCTGTTTCTGGCAAGGTAACCACCGTCCGATTTGACCGCCGTAAAGACCCGGTAGTTTCCGTCAGTTTTTATCAGGCATTCATCCGGAATGATAAGTGCCCCGTTGTTACTTGCGACATTAACGTCGAATGAAACAAGAAGCCCGGGTACCAGCTTCCCCTCGGGATTGGGAAAGAGTGCTTCTCCCTCCAGAAGATGGGTTCTCGGGTTCGCCGAGACAGCCAGTTTGCTGATCTTTCCTTCTCCCCGGCTGCCGTCCAGTTCCGATTCCCATACCGCCGGCTGGCCTATCTCCAGGGCCATGGCCTGGCGTGAGCCCGCCCTGAAGACAATCTTCATGGTGTCGGTACTGGCTATCCATGCCAGGGGAGCTCCGGCATCGGCCATCTCACCCTCTTCGACCATAATACTGGTCACTATGCCGTGGTGGCTGGTTTTCAGGTTGATCCCCTCGGAGGCGTTAGCCAGGTTGGTGTGGGCCACCTTGTAATTCAGCTTCGCCTTGTCCAGCGCCTGCTTCGAAACAGCTCCTTCCCGGTGAAGATTCTGCATCCGTTCCAGGTCCCGTCTGGCGTCCTGATAGACCGCCTCGGAACTCTTATATGAGTAGAGCATGGGGTTAGGGGCCTCCTTGATCAGCCGGATGATTACATCCCCCGGAGAGACCATCTCACCCTCTGACCTGAGTACCTCTTTTATCTGGATTGTGTTAGTTGAAATAATGGGGTACTGGTGAAACCCTTCCGCGGTGCCTGCCAGATTTATCCAGCGGCTGATCTCACCCATTCGGGCTTGTACCAGTTCCACCGGTTTGCCCTCTCTCTCCTGAACAGATTCTATGCTCTCTACCGCTCCGATCTCCCGCAGGCTTGCGAACCGGAGGACGAAAGCGATAATTATTACGGCAATAACCGTCAGTAACGTCCAGATCCCTTTTCTGCTCTTTGCTGTTTTCTCTGATCTCATTTTCTACTCCTCACAGTTTACTGTTTATATTCAGCGGCCATATCAATACCGACCGCAAGTTCCAACTGAGCAAGCGCTATATTACATGAGTAAAGCACCTCTGCAAGCTGCGCCCGGGCGGTGGTCATGGCCAGCTCCGCGTCCAGCCGCTCCAGTGGTGTGGCCAGGCCATTCTTCAATTTAACCAGTGCGATCCGGTGAGCCTCCTCTGCCAGTTTGACCGCCTCTCTTCTCCCCTCCAGGGAGGATAAGGCATCAATAAGAGCCAGCCGGGCGCTTCTTACTGCCAGCTCCTTGTCCCGCAGGTTTCTATCCAGTTCTATCTCTGCCATTCTCAGGTCGGCCTTCGCTTTTCTGATCTTCCCCTTTGTTTCGAAACCGTCGAAAATGGGAATCTGAAATCCTATCTGCAGGGCCGCGTTCTTTGCTATAGCGTTATCTTCCGGAATGAAATCGTTGGACCACTGTGACTGCAGGGCATAGTATGCGGTGAAGTTGAACATGGGGTATCTTTCAGCTTTCTGAAGATCGAGGTTATGCTTGCGCATACTGACCTGTGACTGCAGGGCCTCGATCTCCGGATTGATATGGTGCATTCTGGCCAGGAGGGTATCTGTACCATCCGGGGATTCTACCGGGCCGAGCTGATCGGTAAGTTCCAGGGGAGTGTCAGGCTCCAAGCCGCACCTTCTGCGGAGCAGTATATAGCTCCGGGCCAGTTCATTCTCCGCCTGGACCAGGGGGGCTTCCCGGTTGGAAAGCTCAACCTCGGCGCGAAGCAGGTCGAAACGGCTCACCGTCCCCTCCTCGTAACCGGCGCGGGCTATCCGTGCTGATTCTCCGGTCGCCCTGAGCGCACGCCTGGCAATTTCCAGGTTCTGCCTTGCCAGAAGAGCGGAATAATAGGCTTCCCTGACAGTGTAACAGGCGTAATTTCTGGCTGCCGCTTCACGGTCATTATATGCTTTAAGGTAACTTCGGGCAATGCTGATCGCGGCTCCGACTCGGCCTACCGTCCAGAGAGGCATCTCCAGCATTGCCTGGCCCATAAAGTCGTTATCCTCTCCAATTTCCACATAGGATGAGCTTACTCCGAATGCCTGACCGAATTCCGGCGGAAGGAACAGGACCGGTTTCTTTATGTTCCGGCCGTACTGGCCGCTGATGTTCAGCTTGGGATATGCAGCAGATTTTGCCTCGGTTATCCCCGCTTCTGCCTTTCTGATATCTTCCTCCGCCATACGGAGCTGTTCGCTGGATGCGAGCCCGAGCCCTATAGCCCTGGAGAGCGATAGCTCAACACTGTCGGCCGGGGCGGGGGAGTGAGTGTCCGGGCTGGAGCTCACCGCTGAGGTTGAAATAATTACTGCCGCCGTTAAAAACGTGATTTTCTCAGCTATTCTCATCTTTTTCTTCCTCCGTTCATTCTTTTCTTATCTTATTAATATTTATGGAGCCTGAAGCAGTGTGCGGTTAAACAAAGAAATCAATTCATTCTTTTCCACGGAACTGCTCTCCTGAGTAATCATATACGCGTAAGAATCAATATACCCCATGGTGATGGCTGCCAGAAGGCGGGGGTTTTCCCAATTCAAAGCACCAGATTCTATCGCCATGGAAAAGTGTTTCTCCAGTATGGAAATATGCTTTTTAAAGAAATCCATGATAGCACCTTTCATCTTCAGCGGATTCTCGTGGTGTATTACAATCATGGCGGAGAGGTGTTTCTCACAATAGGATAGATACGTTCTGAAGAAGGAACGGATTTTATCCACCGGGTCCTGGTTACTATCGCTGGCCTCGGAGATCTCGGTATCGAGATTTTCGATTATCATATTTATAAGGTCCAGGAAAATCTCTTCCTTGCCGCTGAACAGGTTATAGATAGTACCTACCGATACCTCCGCTTCTTCGGCTATCCGCTGAACCGTAGTCTTCTCGTAACTCAGGTTGGCGAACAGCTCTGAGGCAGCAAAGAGTATTTCCCGCCTGAGCCTTCTCTTTTCTCTCTCTTTTCTGGATATATTACCCATTTTAAGCTTAAGCTCCATTCATTGAATGCTTATTATAAAATATGAATGCATATTCATATATTGGTTTTCAATATATTAAAGCTCTGCCGGAAATCAAGTTAAAATCCGTATACTTTTATAATTAAGCCTTAAGCCATATCCCTACGGCATATGAAGAGGCGCATCCGGGCCGGTGGGAAGGCCCAGAAGCATCCATGCGGTCAGCAGGATTATCCAGAAAATTCCGAATGCGACTGAATAGGGCAGCATGGTAGCTATGATTGTTCCGATTCCATATTTTTCGTTGTATTTCTGTGCGAATGCCACAATAAGGGCAAAATAGCTCATCATCGGTGTTATGATGTTGGTAATCGAATCACCAATCCTGAAAGCGGCCTGGGTAATCCCCGGATGGTATCCCAGGAGCATGAACATCGGCACGAATATCGGTGCCATGATGGCCCACTTGGCGGAGGCGCTTCCCATGAAGAGATTTATGAAGGCCGATACCAGCACAAAGGATATCAGGAGTGGGATCCCGGTGAACCCGATATTCTTCAGTATCTGTGCCCCGTTGATCGCCAGAAGCACCCCGATATTGCTCTCCTTGAAGTAGTAGACGAACTGTCCGGCGAAGAATACCAGCACAATGTAGCCGGCCAGCCCCTTCATCGACTTGGTCATCTGCTTGATAACGTCCTTGTCGCTCCTGATGCTGCCAACGGCAATCCCGTAGGCGAGCCCCGGGACCAGAAAGAATACCAGGATAGCGGTAATCAGCCCATCCATGAAGGGTGAGTGGAGTATCGAGCCGGTTTCCGGGTTGCGCAGAATCCCATTCTCCGGGAGAATCATAACAAGAAGAACCGCGATAACAAAAGCCACCGCCACACCGGCCCATATCAGACCTTTTCTCTCCCTTTTCTCTATATGTTCGAATTCCTCAATTTCCCCACCATATTTTCCAAGCCTCGGTTCAACGAACTTCTCCGTTATCCAGGTACCCACGATTACTATCATGAACGCGGAGGCCAGCATGAAATAGAAGTTGACGGCAGGATTTATCCTGATACTGCTGTCTATCAGGTTAGCAGCCGATTCTGAAAGCCCGGCAAGGATTGGGTCGACCGAACCGATAAGAAAGTTAGCCCCGAATCCCCCGCTGACCCCGCAGAAGGCGGCAGCCATTCCAGCCAGGGGGTGCCGTTTGAAGGCGGCGAATACCATAGCTCCCAGCGGAATAAGAACCACATATCCCGCGCTGGACGCCAGATGAGAGAGCACCCCGGCTGCTATCACGGCAGCCGTTACCAGCCGTTTGGGAGCGGCGGTAACCAGGTGTCTCAGCAGGGCGGATATCAGGCCGGATCCTTCGGCAACCCCGATTCCTATCATGGCCACCAGAACGATACCAAGAGGAGGAAAATAGACGAAATTATCGGTGGCTTTGGAGAATATGAATCTCAGGCCGGCGGGATTAAGAAGTGATATCCCCCTTATTGTCTCTCCGGTCCCCGGGTGGGTAGCAACGGAGCCGGTCCGGTAGACGATCTCGGACACTATGATTACAATCAGGGCAAATATGGCGAAGAGAGTGGCGGGGTGGGGGAGTTTGTTGCCCACCTTCTCGATATTGTCGAGAATTCTCATCAGAAATGAATGTTGTTTTCTGCCGTCATGGGCGGCTGTAGAGCTGTCCGGATTCATGCTTTTCTCCTATCTCGGGATTTCATTGACCTTTTTGCTGTATACGGAATATAAGGATGCGGTTATCCATTATCAAACAAATAAAATGTTTGATCTTCATCAGTCGATCCCCGTAACTTCTCCCCGGAAGGAGCTCAGGTTTCCAAGCCGCTTTGGCTGAACCTTCCGGTCTGATTCATACTGCCCCGGGGCGGCGTCCAGTTGACGGTATCATTTCCCCGCGTCGGAGATCAGCTCTCGGCTTACCGGGCCGCAATTCATAAGCATATCCAGGGCAGAAAGGTTATATATGAAATCGCCGTGAAGCTGGGGATATACCGGGGGGCGGTACCTGGCCGGAATGAAATCTATGCCGGCCTTCTTCATAAGGCCGAGATTGAGGTGCCCGGCCGCGGCGGGGAAATTCAGGAAGCTGTTGGCACCGGCATCCCGGCATATTTCTATTATAAGATCCGTGCCGGTCCCTATCGATCCAAGCTCTGACTGCAGGACGAAAGGTCTCTGAATGGAGAGGTTTTCCCTGAATAAGTGGATGATTTCCATATTCAGTTCTACCA
>WJIX01000073.1 GCA_014730075.1 bacterium
CTCAGGGCGCTTATCATATCTGTCATCTGACCTATAACATCCACATTGCTCTTCTCTATATATCCGGAGAGTATGGATGCCTCCTCCGGGGGTACCTCTCTCGGCTTGGAGCCTTCGGCCGCCCTGAAGAGGGAAGCCCCTGCCTTCTCCAGCATGGAGCTGTCCTCGAAATCGACTATCTCTATCCTCCCGAAAACCGCCCCCTCCACGCTGACAGTTCCATCTTCGGCGATCTCGATATCTCCGTTGGGGACCTGTATTCCTCCTGCCACGGTGTATCCGTCAGAAGTCGCCAGGTATCCGTCCGAATCCCTCAGGAATGCGCCGTTTCTGGTGTACCTGGCACCCTCTCCGGTATCCACCTGAAAGAATCCCCTCCCATTTATGGCCAGGTCCAGGGTCCTTCCCGTCCTGTTCATCGGCCCCTGGTCGAAGTTGATGCTAACGCGGGGGCTGGTAACCTGGCCATTATCCTGCTCCTCGCGCTGGAATATGAGGACATCTTTCTTGAATCCCGTAGTATTTACGTTAGCCATATTATTCGATATGACGTCATTTCTGGCGACATTGTTGTTCATCGCCTTAGCGGATAAACTGATTCCTCGAAGCATTGGATACCTCCTCGCCCAAGGATGACGGCAAGAGGTATGCCCCCCGGTTAAAGCCGCTCTCAAACAGCGTCGCGTAATAGCTTAATCAATTGTAATAAAAGAATATAGCAGAGGGTATTCTGTCCGGCAGGAGTAAATTACATAAGATATAATCAATTAATTAGGGGAAATATTTTCAGCCCCGGCGGGAAATTCATTCTTTCATCATATTACCGAAAGATATCATTCAGAGGAGGCCTGACAGGTTTCAGCTGCCTCTACGGGACTGTTTTCACCCTCATCAAGGCTGGGAAGATCGATTATGAAGGTGCTCCCCTTCGACTCCCTGCTCTCCACCCGGATCTGCCCCTGGTGAGCGTTTATGATCTCCTTGACTATGGCTAGCCCCAGACCGGTCCCTTTTATCTTCTTCTTCTGGGCCTTCTCCAGGCGCTCGAAACTCCGGAAGATCGTCTCCATCTCCTCCTCGCTCATCCCTATCCCGGTATCGCTTACCCGGACCTCCACCCCCTCTCCGGTCCCAAAGCACTCCACGGTCACTCCCCCCTCTTCGGTATACTTGATTGCATTCTCGATGATATTTATAAGGGCGTGCTCAAGCTTGTCGCTGTCGCCATTCATCATTATGCTTTCACCAGCGGGATTGAACTCCAGCTTCAGGTCCTTGTTCTCGGCCAGAAGCCGCAGCCCCTTGACCGTCTTCGCTATCAGCTCAACCATGTCGAAGCTGGCCACATCCAGGTTGACGAACTTGTTTTCCAACCGGGACACCTCCAGGAAGTCGTCCACCAGCTTTCTCAGTACCTCACCGTTCCCGGATATCCCCTGCAGGAACTCCTGCTGCATATCGGATACATCCCCGGCATTCCCCTCCAGGATAAGGTTGGCATACCCCAGGATCACCGATATGGGGGTTCTCATCTCGTGTGCTATCATCGAATGAAACTCCGCCTTCAACTTCTCCGCTTCCTTCTCTCCGGTAATATCGGTGAATATAACCGCTGCCCCTATATCCTCCGTATAGTCCAGCTCCACCCTGCGGATGCTGATGGTGTATATCCTCTGCCTGTCACACCGGCTGATCTCAAGCTCCAGCTCCTCCAGCTCTCTTCTCTCTTCCACCGCCAGCAGGATCTCCCTGGATTCCTCGCACTCGGGAAGGACATCCTTCAGGTTCCCCGCCTTGATCACCTCCGGCACAAAGCCGAACCGGTCAGCCGCGGACCGGTTGAAGAACATTATCTGTCCTTCGTGGTTGACGATCGCTACCGCGTCCCTGAAGTTGTCCAGGAGCCCGGAGAGCTTGTCCTTCTCCCTGATGATCTTGTCGCGGTCGGTCTTCCAGTTCAGCAGGCCGCTGATCCTGGCAACCAGCTCCTTGTGGTCTATCCCCTTCAGGATATAGTCCTCTACCCCTATCTGGAATGACTTGACCTTGTTCTTGATATCCTCGGTATCGGTGAAGAGCGCTATCGGAATAGCCCTTGTCTGGGAATACTTCTTCAGCATCCTGGATGCGGCAAGCCCATCCATACCAGGCATGTTGTAATCCATCAGAATCAGGTCAGGGAAGTACTCCAGGGCAGCCTGGACCGCTCCCTCACCCTCCTCCCTTATGATCACCTCGAATCCGTTATCAACCAGGATCGACCGCAGTTTCTCCCTGATTGATTTCGAATCATCCACTATCAGAATAAGGTTTCTGTTCACGCGCATACTCCTTCTGTCGTGAATTAGATATCGGCCGGTTTCCGGGGTAACTTTAATCCGCAGGAACAGCTTCTGAGAGTGAATCCAGTCTTTCCTTTACCGGGGGCAGCTTCTCCGGCTCGGGTACAGGTATGCTCCGGTAGATCTCCACCGCCTTATCCGGCAGGTTCATCTCCTCGCACACCCTCCCCAGGTTCAGGTATCCCTGTAGGTTGCCGGGCTCATGTTCGATGAAACTGGTGAAGCTCCGGATCGCCTCCCCGTACCTGCCATTTCTGGCCAGGAAGCATCCGTAGACATTATATGCCTGGGAAGGCCCTGAATCAACCTCGACGACCCTCCTGAAGATCTCCTCAGCTTGCTCCTCCCTTCCCATTTTCTCGTAGATGATCCCGATGTTAAGATCGATTCTGCTGTTGTGCGGATTCAGTTCCCGGGCCTTCTGAAAGCACTCCAGAGCGCGATCCAGCTCACCCTTCTTCTCGTAGACGCATCCCATGCAGTTTCTTATCTCGGCATCATGAGGCCTCATATCTGCAAGCTTGCGGTAGATTGACAGCGCTTCCGATACGATATTCTTCATCT
The DNA here is from genome assembly GCA_014730075.1 of bacterium. Classification (GTDB taxonomy): domain Bacteria; phylum Krumholzibacteriota; class Krumholzibacteriia; order Krumholzibacteriales; family WJIX01; genus WJIX01. The sequence goes on from WJIX01000073.1 coordinate 2,907, forward strand.
CCGCGATCTTGCCCTTCAGATAAAGAATATCCATATCTCCGGGATACGTTTCGGAGGCCATGTTCAGTATTTTCTCCGCCTGTTCAACCTTATCCATCTCCACATAGATCTGGACCGCCTTAAGGCATACCTTGAGTGAAATCTCCGGCAGGAAATCTATCTTCTTCAGGTCCTCCAGCGCCCCCTCCCGGTCTCCACTTCTAAGCTGCACCTCAGCGCTGATGGCGTGAACTTCCGCGATAAAGGGATCTATCTCCTTCGCCCTGTTAATAAATACAGCGGCTGATTCGATATCACCCATGGCAAGGGAGGCTGAAGCGGCGTTTCTGAAAAGGTTAGAATTGCCCCCATCCAACTCGATTCCCTCTTTAATTACAGAAATCGCCCGCTCCAGCTTCCTGTTCTCGATCAGTACGGAACCCAGGTTATTATATAGATCCGGCTCGTCATCTTTTACCCTTACCGCTTTCTCCAATGTTTTTTCAGCGACCTCGGGCATGCCCGCCTTCTTGGAGGCAAGCCCCTTCAGGTTCAGAAGCTCCCAGTTATCCCCATCCATGGAAAGCCCCTTCTCCGCCACCTCCAGGCACTCATCCAGCTCCCCCAGCCAGAACAACTGCAG
>WJIX01000074.1 GCA_014730075.1 bacterium
AAGAGCCCGAAAACCATGCTCCCGGGAAGCACGTAGGCGTATATATTGAACCCTTCATCCTCCTCTTCTCCCTGGTCCTCCTCGGATGCGGTTTCGGTCCTGAACTTGAGGATGGAACCTGAAATGTAGGCACCCGACAGTATCATCCCCTCCTTGGAATCGTTCAAAATATCATTTATCTGTTCTCCGTCCGGCCAGTTCCCGCTGTCATAGATGGACCTTACCATACCAAACGGGCCCGCAAAGAGGAAGGAAGCCCTGTCCAGAAGAACCACGCTGGTCCTGACCATCTCCTCCACGATCACCGGCAGGAATGCCTCCGAAGGGTTCTTGACTATTCTAATCTCCGTATGGTTTCTGTCTATGAAGTCGGCGGTAAACCGGTCCGGTATTACTATCATCGCCGATGCCTTGCCATCTGCCATCAGCTCCTCCCCCAGCGCGGAATCAACCACCTCCAGGTCAAACATCGCCGCCAGGGTGTCCTGCTGCATCGCTCCCTGCATGAACCTGCTGACAATCCCGTTGTCTTTATCCACCAGCAGTACCTTTATCCTCGGAAGGGTGTTGTCAGTCTGCGAGCTGAAAACCAGCCCTATCAGAAGAGTCATGGTGAGGGGAACCAGCATCATCAGGAAAACTGCCAGCGGAGATTTCATCCTTCTTTTCAGGTCGCAGGAGAATATTTTAATAACTCTGTTCAATTCAGCCTCTTCATTCTTCAGTTTTCATAAGGATGGTCAGTCTCTGAGCTCATACCCGGTAATTCTCAGGAACACACTCTCCAGGCTAGGCTCGCTGATCGACACCTTCTCTATGTGAATACCCGCCTTCAGAAATCTGTTCAGCAGCCGTCCGGTGGTCGCCTTCTCCGGCACGAAGAACCTGACCAGGGAGTCCTCGATATGGTCTATCCTCACATTCTCCAGCAACTCTTCCGCAGCCGAAGCACTGAACCCCCCTGATATGGCTACCAGGTCTTCCTCTCCAGCCAGCTCGGTTAGCTCTCTCAGGGTCCCCTTGGCGTGAATGGTCCCGCTGTCTATTATGGCTATCCTGTCGCAGAGGCTCTCCGCTTCCTCCAGGTAATGAGTAGTATATAAAACCGTCTTACCCCCGGAAACTTCATCCTTGATGATACCCAGAATATTGTTGCGGGCCTGGGGGTCTATACCGAGGGTCGGCTCATCCAGCAGGATCAGGTCCGGATCATGTATCAGCCCCGCCCCCAGATTTATCCTGCGCTTCATCCCCCCCGAATATTCACGCACCGGGTCATCAGCCCTTTCGGTAAGGCCAACCAGGTCCAGAATCCTTTCGGTAGATTCGCGGAGCTTCTTTCCCGACATGCCGTAGAGTGATCCCCAGAAATGGAGGTTCTCCCTGCCGGTCAGTTCATCGTACAGCGCTATCTCCTGGGGTATTATTCCAAGCACCTCGCTGACCCTGCGTCTGTTTTCACCAACCTCCATCCCGGCAACCCTTATCGAACCTGAGTCGGGTTTGAGCAGCCCGGAGATCATGGAGATGGTGGTCGTCTTGCCTGCTCCATTCGGCCCCAGCAGGCCGAATACCTCTCCCTTTTCCACTTTAAAGCTTAACCCGGCGACCGCATCCAGCTCGCCAAATGATTTTCTAAGATCTTCAACCTCTATCATTATTTCCTCCGGTCAGAAAATTATCTGGTGTGTCCGAGTATACGTAAGGGCTGAATATTTGTTTCATACAATTTATAACATGCAGCAAATGCCATGATAACAGCGACCGGGGAAAAATCCAGGATTTTATCGGGCAACCACCCTTATACTCTTTTTGCCCCCGGGGATGAATTTTCCCACTATTTCCGCCTCTGTCACTCCCCCCTCCCTGAGATCTTCTCTCAGCTCCTGCCCCTTCGGTCCGGGAACTGATACCAGCAGGCCTCCCGAAGTCTGGGCGTCAGCCAGGACTATCCGGTCTACCCTGGATACACCTTCTCCCCATTCCACTGATCCCGAGACATATTCAAGATTACTGACAGTGCCTCCCGGGACCACGCCGGCAGCTATAAGCTGTCTTACTCCATCCATTACCGGCACCCTGCCGGCATCTACCTCTGCTGTTGCTCCCCCTCCGGCGGTCATCTCCCTCAGATGCCCCAGGAAACCGAATCCGGTCACATCGGTGCAGGCGGTGACATCATACCGGGCTATTACCTCTGCCGCCTTCCTGTTCAGCTCACTCATGAGCAGTGTAAGCTTCCTTTCCATTTCTTCTTCCAGCATACCCCTCTTAAGTGCAGTGGAAAGTATCCCTGTTCCCAGAGGCTTGGTAAGTATTAGGGCATCCCCTGCGGAGGCGCCTGAATTGGTAAGTATTCTGCCAGGGTGGACCAGCCCCGTTACGGCCAGGCCGAATTTCGGCTCGCTATCCTCTACCGTATGCCCCCCCAGGATACTGACCCCCGCCTCGGCTGCCTTGTCTCCAGCCCCTTTCAGGATAAGGCGGAGCACCTCCATGGGCAGCCGGCTGGAGGGAAACCCAACTATATTAAGGGCAAAAACTGGGTTCGCCCCCATGGCGTAGATATCGCTGAGTGCGTTGGCCGCGGCGACGGCACCGAAATCGTAGGGGTCGTCCAACACCGGGGTAAAGAAATCGAGAGTCTGAACCAGGGCGGTATCCTCATTGATCCTGTAAACGGCCGCATCGTCCAGGGTTTCGGGCCCGATCATTACTTCCGGGTCAACCGGAACCGGCATCTCCCGAAGGACCTTCTCCAGGTCATGGGGTCTCAGTTTACAGGCGCATCCGAGGCCGTGGGTAAAATGGGTCAGCTTCAGATCACGGCTGGACTGTTCAGTAACCCCATCTGATCCAGTGGAAGGGACCAGTCTCTTCACCGCCTCCGATACCAGCCTGACCGCCCTGTCTATTTCATCTTCGGTACTGAACCGCCCGGTGGAGAACCTTACTGTCCCGATGGCGTATTCGACAGGAGTTCCCATCGCCTTCAGCGTCTCGGATATATCAACCGAACCGGTATGGCAGGCCGCCCCCGGTGAGGCGGCCACTCCATCCAGTTCGGCGAGGAGGGTGGATGCCTCAATCCCGGGGATACCCACGCTCAGGGTATTGGGAAGACGCTCCTTTGGATCGCCGTTAAGCCTGATTCCTGAATGGTTCTTCTTGAGCCCCCGGTATAACCTGTCCCGCAGCGCTCTCATCCTGGCTCCCTCTTCATCCAGGGATCTCCCGGCAACTTCGCAGGCAGTTCCCAGCCCCGCTATCTCCATGACATTCTCTGTTCCTGCCCGTAGGTTCTGTTCATGGTCAGCTCCATGAATAAGCCTGGAAAGCTGGACCCCGCTTCTGAGATATAGAGCTCCCACACCCTTGGGAGCGTAAAGTTTGTGCCCTGCCACTGTCAGCATATCCACTCCCAGTTCATTCACATCCACCGGGATCTTTCCCACCGCCTGTGCGGCGTCGGTATGCAGAAGTATCTCCTTCGCGGAAGTAATCCGGGAAATTTCTCCTATCGGCTGTATGGTCCCCACCTCATTGTTGGCCATCATCACTGTTACCAGGATAGTTCGGGGTGATATTGCCTTTCTGAGATCCCCGGGATTGACCTTTCCTTTGCGATCTACTTCCAGATATGTCACCAGGAAGCCTTCATCCTCCAGGTACCTGCAAACCTCCAGGACCGCCGGGTGTTCCACGGAGGAGGTAATTATATGATTGCCCGCCTCCCGGTTGGCGAAAGCGGCTCCCTTGATTGCCATATTGTCCGACTCGCTCCCCCCGCTGGTGAAGATAATCTCCTCAGGCCGGCACCCCAGCAGGCGGGCAACCTGGCCCCTGGCCTTTTCCACCGCCTTCTTAGCCTCCGTCCCGTACCAGTGGTCGCTGGAGGGATTACCGAAGAGGCCATCCAGAAACGGTCTCATGGATTCGGCTACCTCCGGGTCCAGCGGTGTAGTGGCATTATAATCAAGGTAAACAGGCTTCATATCTTCAATTTTCATTCATGCCGAAGGGGGCTCCATGGTACCGGAGAGCACCGTAG
>WJIX01000075.1 GCA_014730075.1 bacterium
GGTGGTGGGGATAAAGAATGTTACCGTTAATGAGCCGTTCTTCTCGGGTCATTTCCCAGGCCATCCGATAATGCCGGCCGTTCTTATAATAGAGGCGATGGCCCAGGTAGGAGGCATACTGCTTCTCTCTTCGGTTGATAATCCGCATAAGTACCTGGTCTATTTCACCGGGATCGAGAAGGCCCGTTTCAAGAAGCCGGTAGTGCCGGGTGATCAGGTGAGGTTCGAGCTGGAGATGGTATTTCTCAGGCGCGGGTTCTGCAAGATGAAGGGAAAGGCATTCGTGGATGGCAACCTGGTGGCCGAAGCGGTACTTTCTTCCACCATAGTGGAGCGTTAGGAATAAGAGATGTCGGTAAATATAGATGAAAGGGCGATAGTAAAAAAGGGCGCCAGCCTGGATGACGGCGTAAAAGTAGGTCCCTTCTCGATAATTGGCGAGAATGTGAGCATAGGAAAGGATACTGTGATAGGAAGCAGTGTTCTGATAGATGGTAATACCACCATCGGCAGCAATAACGAAATATTTCACTGCGCTTCGATAGGGACCCCGCCACAGGACCTCAAGTTCAACGGAGAGACTACATATGTCCGGATAGGTAATAATAATACCATAAGGGAGTTCGTAACCATAAACAGCGCCACCGAAGATGGAGAGTCCACGGTGGTGGGGGATAACTGCCTTCTGATGGCATATGTCCATATAGCTCACAACTGTATTCTGGAAGACAATATTGTACTGGCCAATGCCGTGAACCTGGCAGGGCACGTGAGGATATATTATCACGCGATAATCGGAGGTATGGTGCCGGTTCATCAGTTCGTCTCCATAGGCGATCACGCGTTCGTAGGTGGCGGCAGCAGAATAGCCAAGGATGTGCCACCATTCGTTAAGGTGGCCGGGAATCCCCCAAGAGTTAACGGAATAAACAGCGTGGGGCTTCAGAGAAGAGGTTTCACCAAGAAGCAGCGTGAGGTAATAAAGCGAGCCTATACTTATCTCTACCGCAAGGGATTCAATGTTTCGCAGGCTGTCGATCGTATCAAGAGCGACCTGGCCCAGACAAATGAGACCAGGCTGATCGTCAAATTCATAGAAAACTGCCAGCGGGGAATAACTAAATAATAATCAATAGAGGGAGCTTGATTTGAGTCCGGATACAGGCGGAATTACTGCAGGTGTTATAGGAACGGGCAATCTGGGCAGAAATCACGCCCGTATTTATTCAGGTTCGGAGAAGATTGAAAAGGTCTATATATTTGATACTGACCACTCCTGTGCCGAAGATGTTTCTTCCAGCTTCGGGGCGGAAATTTCAGGATCGAGAACTGAACTACTGGATAACTGTGACCTGGTGAGTGTGTGCACCCCGGCAACCAGCCACTTCGAGATAGTCAGTGATGCTCTGGAGAGAGACCTGCACGTACTGGTGGAGAAGCCCCTGGCATCCAGCTCGGAGCTGGGGGTGGAGATGGTCAAAAAGGCAAGAGAGAGAAATCTGGTCCTTCAGGTAGGGCATATAGAGAGGTTCAACGGCGCTTTCCAGGCGGTCCTTCCCCTGATAAAGCAACCCAGGTTCATTGAGATTCACCGGCTGAGCACATTTACCGCACGAGGTATTGATGTATCAGTTGCAGTGGACCTGATGATTCATGACCTGGATCTGGTCCTGGCACTTCTCAAGGGGTCTGAACTTACAGAATGCAGGTGTTCCGGGGCCGGGCTTCTGACCGACTCGGCAGATATAGTGAACGCCCGACTGGAGTTCGAGAGCGGTTGCGTGGCCAACCTTACCGCCAGCAGGGTCTCCAGGGAACCAATGCGCAAGATGAGAATCTTTCAGAAAGACCTGTATCTTTCTGTCAATCTCAGGGATAAGAGTGTGGAGGCGTTCACTACCACCGGAGATGTGGATATCGAGGCGGCGGACAGGGACCCTCTATCATTCATCAGGCCGGTGGAAATCGAGATAGACCGGTCAGAGCCGCTCAAGAAGGAGATAGATTCTTTCCTGGATGCGGTGATAACCGGCTCCGAACCGGTAGTATCGGGCGAAGAGGGAGCAGCGGCCCTGGAGCTTGCCGAGATGATATTAAAACAGGTAGAGAGCCCTTGAGCAGAAGCATTAACATACTTCTCACCTGCGGGGAGACCAGCGGTGAGTATCATGCCGGAAAACTTATCTCAGCAATAAAGGAAAGGAGTCCCGGTTCCAGGGTAATCGCACTGGGGGGAGAACTCCTTGAAGAGCTGGGGGCTGAAGTTTCCTTTCCGATGGAGCGGTATTCCTTTATGGGCTTCTCAGAGATAATCTCCGGGATTCCCAGGATCATATCCCTTGAAAATGAACTCAAGTCTCTGATGAAGAGTGGCGGGATAGACCTGTTTATCCCGGTTGACTACCCGGGGCTTAATCTTCGTCTGGCCGGTTACGCTTCCAGGCAGAATATTCCGGTAATGTACTTCATCAGCCCGCAGATATGGGCCTGGGGAGGCTGGCGGATCCGCAGGATGAGGAAGTTCATAGACCAAATGGTGGTAATTCTACCCTTTGAGGAGAAGCTGTACCGTGATGCCGGGATCCCGGTATTCTTCGCAAACCACCCGGTGCTGAATGAGATCAAGTCACCCGAGAAGCCGAAGGAAGCCCCCGATCAAGGTTCATCCTTCAGAATCCTTCTTTTTCCGGGCAGCAGGAAGCAGGAAGTGGGGAGAATGCTCCCGCCCATGCTGGATGCGGCAAGGATACTGAGAAAAAAGTTTGGCGGAGCAGAATTCATTCTGGGGGTGGCTCCCCTGATAGGAATAGAGGGGGTGGAGGTACCGGATGATCTCAGGGATATAGTAAGAGTTACCGGTAAGGGGCTAGAGGAGCTGCAGAACGTGTCTCTGGTCCTGGCATCTTCCGGAACGGTTACTCTTCAGACCGCTGTCTCCGGAACGCCCCTGGTCGCGATGTACAGGACATCATTCATGAGTTACCTCCTGGCCAGGTTGATGATAAGGATACCTTATGTAGCAATGCCGAACGTCCTGGCGGGAGAAAAGGTGATTCCGGAGTTGATTCAGAAGGAAGTTACCGGACCCCGGATTGCGGACGAGGCTCAGAGGATTCTTACCAGCAGGAATGAGTACCGCTCCATATCCTCCAGCCTTCTCGCTCTGAGAGAAAAGCTCAGAGGAGGGGGAGGGATCGAAAGGGTAGCTGAACTGGCGTTGGAAATGCCCTTCAAGAAAAGTATTTAAACTTCTCTATATTTGGTAAATAATCAATGAAGTTATGAAGATTAGAATTAATAAGAATATTCTAAGCCTGCTGGGTGCGTTTATGATCAGGCTGCTGGGCCTTACCTGGAGGATTGAATACAGAGGGCTGGAGAATCTCCGCAGGGCCAGGAGGGAATCAGGCAATGTGATCTATTCTTTCTGGCACGGGCGTCTCCTGGTTTTGAGCTATACCCACCGTGCAAAGGATATTCAGGTGCTGGCTTCGGAACACTACGACGGAGACCTGATGGGTAGAATCATAGACCGGCTTGGATTCGGGCACCTCAAAGGCTCTACAAGCAGTGGGGGGCACAGGGCGATGAGGGAGCTGAAATCTGTCCTGGAGGGGGGGTTGGATGTCGGGCTTGCCGTGGACGGCCCGCGTGGTCCCAGGGGGGTCCTGCAGCAGGGTGCGGTGGAGCTGGGACGTCTTACCGGCAGAATGATAATTCCTCTTACCAACAGCGCTTCTTCCAGAAAGCTTTTTGATTCATGGGACTGTTTTCAGGTCCCGCTGCCATTTTCCCGGATAGTGGTGGAGTACGGAGAACCGGTGGGGTTGGAGGGGAGAGAGGATAAAGCTCAGAGGGAGAAGGTCAAGCGGGCCCTACAGCGAAATCTGAATGAACTGACCGCCTCTCTGGACAGAAACCTTGGTTTCAGCGGATCGAAGGTCTGGCCTCATGAAGATAATTAACAGAGAATCCCTAGCTGAGAGAATACACCGGGGAGAAGGTTGGAGAAAAGCCTTTCTGCCTGTCCGGATTGTACTTTCTGTGTTATATGGATTGATTATGAGTCTGAGAAGGCTTCTTCGGGGTGCCGGAGAAGGGAAAAGTCCGAAAGGGGAAGGTACCAGGGTGATCTCGGTGGGTAATATAACAGTTGGCGGAACCGGAAAGACTCCATGCTGCATCACCCTGGCCGGAGCCCTGAATAATTTGGGAGAGAAAACAGTTATTCTGACAAGGGGATATGGGAGTAGAGCGGAGAAAGCTGGTTCGCCTGTTATCCTGTCCGGGGATGCTGAGATCTCATCTAATGAAGCATTAATGAATGAAGAAAATATCAGGGCCGAATCCCGTCCGGGTATTGAATTTGCCGAGCAGTTCGGAGATGAGGTTGCCCTGTACAGAAGCAGAGGAATACCGGTAGTAATAGATCCGGACAGAAGAAGAGGTATCACGGCCGCCATTGAAGGTTTCAATCCAGATTATATAATTCTGGACGACGGGTACCAGAACCTGTCAGTCAGAAAGGATTTTGATATCCTGCTTCTGGACCACTCAGATCCTTTCGGAGGGGGGAGGCTGCTCCCCTGGGGGCGCCTGAGAGAAAGCCCGAATGCGGTGGAGAGGGCCGATGCGGTAATATTCACCAGGAGCAGCTCCGAAAGCGTGCCGGACGTAGCAAGGGAGGCTGTTAATAATAAAAGAGTATATTTCAGCAGCCACAGTTATGACGGAATTATAGACAGAGAAGGCAAGGTTATTCACCCGGAAAGCATGCGGGGGAGAACTCTGGCTATCTTTTCCGGGATTGCAGTCCCTGAGCAGTTTGAGAATATGGTCATCGGCAGGATATTCGAGCCGGAGTACTCCTTCAGGTTCTCAGACCATCACAGATACAGCAGGAAAGATATAAAGATGATGACCGGCACAGTAGGGCCTGGAACAGCATTTCTTACAACCGGGAAGGACTGGTTCAAGACGGTTGAGTTATTCCCGGATGAATTTGATATCTACATGGTCAGGCTCAGAATGAAGATCGAGGGTATGGAAAGCCTCATGTCCGATATCGCTAAGCCCTGACGAAGCGGGGTATATGGGGTGAGAGCCTGACCAGCAGCTCGTAGTTGATATCGTGGGTGGTGAAATTACTGAAGGCGTTAATGCTGATTGTCCGGTTCTTCTGAGTACCTATAAGTACCACTTCATCGCCCCTTCTGGTCCTTGGCACTTCAGATATATCCGCTATCAGCATATTCATGCTGACCAGACCGATTACCGAGGCCCTGCAGCCGTTTATAAGTACTCGGCCGTGATTGCTCAGCGAACGGCTGTATCCATCGGAGTAGCCGACCGGTATAGTTGCAATTCTCATATCGTTCGGAGCCAGAAATGAGGTGTTGTACCCTATGAATTCTCCCCTCTTTACAGATTTTATATCCATTACCCTGCTCTTCCAACAGAGCACCCTCTTGAGAGGATTCGTCTTAACCTCGTTGTGGGTGAGGTAGTATATATAAGTTTCCATGCTTGGCCAGAAGCCGTACTGCAGTATACCGACCCTTATCATATCCATCCTGGTCTCAGGGTAACAGACTGCCGCTGCAGATGAGGCGGTATGGCGGTATTCCGGCCTGATGGAGGATTTGACGAAGTCACGGTATATCCTGATATAATTCTCATACTGGTTTCTTACCCGCACGTGGTTTGCCACAGACTCGGCTCCTGAATAGTGAGTACACAGTCCCCTGAGGTCTATCCACTCACGATTCTCCAGTATAATCTTCTTCACTTCGTCCAGGTCTGATTCCTTGAATCCGGTACGGTTCATTCCGGTTTCGATATCTATATGCAGCCTGCTCTTCTTTTTCATCCTGGCGGCCAGCTCAGCAACCCTTTCCAGTCTTCGCAGGCTGAACACATAAAATTCAATATCGTTCTCCAGGGCCCACTCCAGTTCGGCATTGTCCAGGAAGCCCATGATCATTATGGTGGAGCTGTCTGTAACCTTTAGCGCCTCCAAAGCCTCCCAGGCACTGAACACCGAGAAATGATCCACCCCGCATTCCTCGGCCAGCGGAATGAATTCGGTAAGGCCATGCCCGTAAGCGTTACCCTTGACCACGGAGGATATCTTTATGCCGGGGCCGACATAATCACGGATGAAGTCAAGGTTATTTCTAAGTGCTGATTTCTTGATCTCTATGTGTGAAGTATAATACATTTTATTCCTCACCCTCCCCAAGTATCCGGTAGATGATAGCTGAGAAGATATTGATACCTGTCTCTATTATCTCTTCCGGAAAGTCGTAATCCGGATTGTGAAGACTGGCGTGATCTCTGCCGGATCCTATTCCGAAAAGAGCGCCGGGGCAGATACCGGTGAAATGACCGAAATCTTCCGACCAGCGGAACGGTTCATCTATCGGTATTACCTTCAAACCTTTCTCCCTGGCGGTCTCCGCGACCATCCTGCTGCATCCGGAGTCGTTTACCGTGGCAGGAAATTCCTCAATCCAGTTGATCTTTAAGCCAAGCTTAGAATCGGCAGAAATCTCTCTGACTTTAGCCGAGGCGGACTCGGCCAGCTTTTCCATATCGCTGTCCAGAAAGGCCCTGAGGGTCGAAATTACCCGTGCCTCGCCGGGAGAAGTCCCCAGAGCCACCTCGCCCAGTTTGGCGAATACAACGGTGGATAGGATGAATTGATCGTAATCGTCACTGCTTTCAGAAATGAGTGTCAGTTCCCTGATTATTTCGCTCATGGCAAGGGCGGGGCTAATTCCCCTGTCCGGCTCTGCTGCGTGGGAGGTCTTTCCTTCCAGGTCGATTACCATCCCTTTCGAGGCTGAGGCAAATGTATGATCGCTTGTTACCACGCTGTTGAGGCTGAACCCTGGCAGATTGTGGAGGGCAAAAACATAATCAGGATTGATATATCTGAATTTGCTGTCGGCCAATACTTTGGCCGCGCCCTCTCCGGTCTCCTCCGCCGGCTGAAAGAGCAGGACCACCTTTCCCTTTCGAGGCCTGGTTACAGAAAGGATGGGGGCCAGCCCGGCGACTATACTCATATGCCCGTCATGCCCGCATGTATGGGATACTCCGGCCGTTGTGGACCTGTAACTGATTCTGTTGATTTCACTTATCGGAAGGGCATCCAGTTCGGACCTTATAACTACAGTGGGTCCCTCTGTTTCTCCCCTGAAGACTGCGGCAAATCCGCTGCCCGCAATTCCGGTTATGATATCGTCAGGGTTGAATCCTGATATAAAACCCCTTACCCTTTCAGAACTCTCCCGCTCATGCCAGGAAAGCTCCGGGCAGGCATGAAGCTCTCTTCTCAACTCCACCAGCTTATTTCTTGTCTTCTTATCAATCATGGCGATTAACTGCTACCATTTAATATAAGCAGGGGTCAACAAAAAATAAAGAGCCCGCAGCGGGAAACTGCGGGCTCAAAGGCATCAGAAGTGTATCGGATATCCGCTCTATCCGTATCAACCCCCGCCCTGATCAGTGGTCAGCTCGTCACCGAAATTGACCATCAGACCAGCTTCGAAAGTGTAGTTTCTATCCGTTCGCACCTCGTGTCCCCGGAAGGTGATATGCGCGTTTGAAAGAATCTCCAGCCCGGTATATCTCATTCCCATAAGAGGCATCCGGTTCTTGCTCTGGAACGGGACAATCATGATGGCGGCCTCAACAGCGGTATTCGCCGGTACCAGAATGCTGGTCTTGCCGGAGAAGGACTCAACCGGGATGTCGGCGCCTCCCATCGGCTCGAACACGATCTCATATCCGGTAACCAGGAAATCGCTGAGAGCTCCGTTATCCACATCTATCAGTCCTGAATAAGGCTTGTTCGTAAATTCCAGAATAAGGTTATCTTCCTCAACGAAATCGTCCTGCGTCTGGTAGGTAGTAGTCCCCTCCACAAAGAGGGTATCCCCCTGGTTCAGAACATCACTGAAGAATGCTCCGCCGCCCTGGTTGATATTGCTGACATAAACTACTGATCTCTGCTCGTAACTGCTGTCTGCTTCGCATCCGCAGAGAAATAACCCGAAGAAGATGATTGCGGCACATACCGCTGAATATACTTTACTGGCGGACATCAATAAACCTCCTGATACAATATACCCAGTTTAGCTGGTAATCCTTCTTCGCAATGATTATGCCAACATAGTCTGAGATATAAGCCCTGTAATTGATAGTAATGTATTAAGATACAACTTCATAAAAATACCGGAGCAATAATAAATGGCCAGATTATGCATAATGCGGCAGTTAATGTTGCGAGTTGTCCCCGCATTATGTAATATGATATAAGCAGGGAGGTTGTTGATTTGTCCGCAACAGAGAATAATCCGGTCGTCGAGAGAACAGATATACTGGTTATTGGCAGCGGGATTGCGGGTCTCTTTTTTGCTCACAAGGCATCCAGTCACTCAGATATTACGGTTATCACCAAGAAGGAAATATTTGATTCGAACTCAGTGAAGGCACAGGGCGGGATAGCCATAGCGGTGGATGATGAGGACTCCGCGGAACTTCATCTGAAGGATACTGTTTCGGCCGGCAGGGGCCTCTGTGACCGCGGGGCGGTCGAAGTGATGGTCCGGGAGGCGCGCCAGAGACTTGACGAGCTGATATCCATAGGTGTCGAATTCGACCGTGACAGCAGTGGGGGGACCCTGAAGGCTACCCGGGAAGGAGGGCATTCAGCTCCCAGGGTTCTTCATTTCGGAGATGTCACCGGGAGGGAGATCATGGAGAAGCTCCTGGAATCGGTTCGAAATAACAGGTCAATCAGAATACATGAATACCATCTTGCGCTAGACCTTATTGTCGATTCCAGCGGCTCCGTGATAGGAGTTTTCGCGCTGGACAGGAAC
>WJIX01000076.1 GCA_014730075.1 bacterium
ATAAAATATTGGAAAGATTCTATAGTGGGCAGATTGTCAGGACCAACAAGGTAAGGAGTTTCAAAATGTATACCCGCTCCCATATTCCGAGCTTGGTTAAAATATCCATACTGTTTCTTATAATCCTCAGTTTTACCTTCTCTTTTGCCATGGCACAACAGAAGGGAACCATAGTTGGCAAGGTCGTTGATAAGGTTGCCGGAAAACCGCTGGCGTACGCTAATGTGATCCTCGGTGAGGGGATGGGAAGTATGAGTATGGCGGACGGCACTTTCAGAATTAAAGCAATCCCCCCCGGAACCTACACTGTCAAGGTGATGATGATGGGTTACAAGGAAGCGGAGAAGGAAATAACCGTCAAGGCGGGGCAGACTCTCAGAGTTGAATTTCAGCTGGAGGAGACCATCGTAGCCCAGACCGAGGTGATAGATGTTACCGCCAAGAGGAAGATGGTGGATGTAAAAAGCAGTGACGTAAGCCATACAGTCTCGGGGGATGAGCTGGGGGAACTCCCGGTGGACAACATCGAGGAGGCCCTGGCGCTGAAGAGCGGTATCGTAAAGACCGGAGACGATCTCCATGTCCGCGGAGGGCGAAGCGGCGAGGTAACCTACCTTATTGACGGCGTGCCGGTGAACGATCCGCTGGGCGGGGGTTCTATCAGTGTTGGTATGCTGGGTGCCTCGGACAGCAAGATCATCACCGGTGGAATGGATGCCGAGTACGGTAACGCCCAGTCCGCGGTGGTGGATGTGAGTACCCGGGAAGGCGGAGATGTATATGACGGCCAGGTCAGGTTTGTAACCAATGACTTCGGCAGAAAAGACAAGACTTACACGAATTACGACAGGTTGAGCCTGGGTTTTGGAGGACCGACTCCACTCAAGGACCTGACATTCTATGTGTCCGGCCAGTTTACCTTTGATGACGGAGAGCACTGGGCCAACCAGGAAAAAGAGGAGCACAACTTCTGGAACGGACTGTTCAAGTTCACCGACCGGGCCTACCATAACTATAATATACAGGGAAAGCTGGCATACAAGGCTACCCCCAACCTCAAGCTGGTCGGCGAGGCGATTTACACCCAGTCCCGTACCAACATGTACCAGGGCGGGTATGCCCTCAACTGGGATGTGCAGGGTTTCGTTCAGAAGGTTTACCGCTTCATGAGCCTCAAACCCAGTTCAATCGAGGGTATCGAGTCCCCGGACGCCTATGAGTTCAACTGGACGGTAAGTGTATACCACGGTCCCTGGGTGGACGAGGAGCTCCCCAGGGTATCGGAATATCCACTGGAGCCGGAGGAGCAGAGAGGTGTGATCTACCCGGTGAGAGTCTTCGAAGAGGTCAATGTGGGTGACCTTTCCACCGGTATAGAGAGGCATATCGTAACATATAACAACTTCTACGCCAGAAGAATAAATGACGTATACGGAAATGAGGTAGAGATAGTCTGGGACGAAGCCGTTCTGGATAACCAGGGCGAGCTGGAAAAATACCAGAGCAAGCAGCTCTTCGAGGGATTCAGAAATCCCGATTCCCAGTTCAGCTACTTCAGGGATGACTCCTCCTTCGTGGAAATAAACTCCGCGGAGAATCAGAATACCATGGAGAATAAGAACCTTCACCTGAAGTTTGGTATTAACCATAATATCACCGAGGATATTCTCTACACCATTAATTTCAGCCGGGCTACCTTCAATACCTACAACACCGTAAACGGGAAGGACCCCGAAGAGTTCACCACCGGCGGACAGCCAGTGGTAATGCCTGGCGGATCCTTTGAGTTCAACGGGGTTTCCAATACGGTGTGGTACACCGACCCCGACAACCCTTACCTGGTCACCGCCTCCTACGATGCCCCGTTCTTTATGGACAGGGATGTTACCGTCTATACCATCAAGGCGGATCTGACCAGTCATGAGTGGGAAGGGCATGTGGCCAAGACTGGAGTCCAGTTCCTCTATAATGACCTGGACGATTTCATACTCTACTATCCGGCCAGCCTGAGAAGGTTCGATGATGGAACCTATATGCAGGGGGCCAGCAAGCAGGATTTTCATAACTTCAATCCCGAAGGTTCCTTCTACCTTCAGGATAAATGGGAGTACCGCGGGATCGTGGTAAACGCCGGTGTAAGGCTTGATTTCTTCTCCCCTGGCAACTCCACCGATATTGAGATCGTAAGCGGCGGTATCGATACTACAGTGGAAAAGTTCAAGATCCAGATGAGCCCGAGGCTGGGATTTGCCTTCCCCATAACAGACAAGGATAAGTTCCATTTCCATTACGGAAGGTTTACCCAGTGGCCCCGTAGAGCGTACCTGTTCAATTCGCAGGATATGATATCTGGAGCGGGCACCCTGGGAAATCCCAACCTGGATGAGGAGCTTACCGTTTCCTACCAGGCCGGTGTATCCCACCAGTTCTCCAAGACTGTGGCCGGAGAGGTTGTTGTATTCAACAAGGATATTTACGGGCTGGTCTCCTCCACCAGGGTGACCGACGAGGATACCGGGCTGACCGGCTTCAGGTATATCAACAGGTCTTACGCGAGTTCCAGGGGGCTGGAGTTGAGCCTGAACAAGAGGATGAGCAACCATGTGGCCGGTGAGATATCATATACCTATTCGTTCGCGGACGGAGTGGCTTCGGATGCCAACTTTGGTGTAACAGCCGAAGGGCTCTCCCACCTTCCAACTCAGGAGATGCCCCTTAACTGGGACCAGAGGCACACCCTCAATCTCAGGATGACCCTGATGGATCAGGATAAGTGGACAGCCACCTTCGTCTATTCTTACGGCAGCGGGCTTCCCTGGACCCCTTATGACAGGTTCGCCAGGAAGCAGGACCCGCTGGATGAGAATTCCGAAAGAAAAGATGAGACCCATATGCTCAACATGAGGGGCAGCAGAAAGTTCAATATTTACGGTCAGGAACTCACCCTCTACTTCGAGGGCAGGAACCTGCTGGATGAGGAGATTCTTAATATTATAGCTCCCGGAACATTCCCGGGAATGGTTAACGCAACCATGGACGGTGGTTCTTATTATACCGAGACTGGAAATGCCGGGGGAGCGTATCTACAGGATATTGATGACGACGGATTAGAGGATTTCAACCCCGTAAACGATCCGACAGTATGGGGAAGGCGCAGGGAGTGGAGAGTCGGTTTCGGGTTTGATTTTTAGAGTCCAGAATATTTTGGAGGTTCCGGATGATACGAAGAGGAATTTTACTGGGAACAGCGCTTCTGATGATCTGTTCACTGGTTTCAGATATTACGGATGCCAGAGAGGCCGATGAGGACTGGGTCGGGAAACTGAAGGATATGGAACGCATTTTCGTATTCGACGGGTCCGGCATCCATAATGTGGGGAATCTTCAGCTTCATGTGACCAACTGGGGTTGTTTCGGATCGCGGCCCGGTTCCAACTGGCCCACCCGCGATTACCCCTCCGCGCAGTGGCCCGCCAACAGCGGTGTGGAATACCTTTATACCGCAGGCCTGTGGGTAGGCGCCAAGAAGGGCGGCATTGCCGCGGTATCCACGGGTGCGTATGAAACTGAGTTCCAGCCCCCGGGACGGAGCGAGGACCCCAACGAGATTTACATAATCTACGAAGCGAACAGTAATTCGGCGGGTGGGGTCAGATACCCCCGGCCGGCGGATGACGACAAGGACGGAAAGATCGACGAGGATCCCCTGAACGGAATAGATGACGATAATGACGGAAGGATAGATGAGGATTTCGCTGGGATAAGCAATCAGATGTTCTCCTGTGAATATACCGATGACCAGGAGGCTGCCAAGAACACTTATTCCGATCACGCTCCCCTGGGACTGTATGTACACCAGGAGAGCTACCAGTGGGAGGATGAAGATTTCTACAACTTTGTGGGGATTGATTACACCATTATAAACTATACCGGCAGCTCCTCTCTGGATAATGTGTATATCGGCTTTTTCGCCGACGGCGATGCCGGGCACCTGGAGACGGAGCGATACTGGAGAGATGACGCAACCTGTTTCTACCAGGGTATCCAGTGTACCGAGAAGGGTCAGATCCCCTGGCCGGTAAGGGTCAGCGTGGCCTACGTCTTTGACAAGGACGGAGACGACGGGGAGACCACCGGTTACCTGGGAATCGTGTTCCTGGGGCATAAGACCGACCCCCGGGGAATAACCGCTCCGCCCCTGATCGGACTTACCTCTTACCAGAACTTCTCCGGAGATCAGCCATTTGAGGAGGGCGGAGATCCTTCCAATGATTCGGAGCGTTACATCCTGATGAGCGCCGATGATTATGACAGGTGCCAGGATGTTGCCAGGGATTACCGAATCATGATGTCCACCGGGCCATTCGATGAACTGATGCCCGGAGATACCCTTACCCTTCAGGTAGCAACCGCTATAGGTGAAGGACGGAACGGGATGCTGGCTACCGCCGCCAAGGCGGCCTCGGTTTTCGATGGGAACTGGTTTGACGTTGACGCCAACGCCCAGACCGGTGTCAATGGCAGAGAGACTCCGGTTCCGGGACCGGTGACAATGGACCCCAATACCTGCGATGATGACTTCACTGAAGAGTCGGCGATGAAGGATGATTACCTCTGGATCAATCTGGACTGCGAGAGAGAGATCGAACTGTGGGAATCTCCCTGTCCCAAGGGCGAAGCCACTCCTGAGAGTTACATGACAGGAGTGGAAGGCAAGGAAACTCATATTTCCTGGCTGGTCGGAACCGCTCCCCCCCCTCCGGAGATGAGAATCGTGCCCGGAGACGGGAGGGTCACACTTTACTGGAACAACCTCAGTGAGGAGGCCAGGGACGTATCCACCCTGGAGAAGGATTTCGAGGGATTCAGGGTGTGGCGCGCTGACGGCTGGAAGCGTCCTGTCGGTACCACCGAGGAAAGCGGTCCGGGTAAGGAACTCTGGAAACTTATAGAGCAGCGCGATTTCAGTAATGGATTTGGAAATGATAACGAATACCGGATGCCCTACGCTGAGGGCGGCCTGATGTACGAGCCGCTGGCCAATCTGGACGAGAAGGAAGAACTTATAGATATTTTTGCCGAGAATGTATACCACTACCCCCTCGATACTGTCCCCTGCATACCGGGGCTCTCAGACGCTGAATGCGATACCCTGGAAGCCCTGGCCAGGTACCGGCTGGGCTTTGAGGGTGGAAGAAGATACTACAAATATGTTGATACTGAAGTCCTCAACGGCTCGCAGTACTTCTATTCGGTTACCGCTTTCGACTATACCGGCAAATACGGAGAGGCAAGCAGCAACTTCAGGCTGGTGGTACCGACATCTTCCGGAACATCCTGTGATACGGGCAACAAGGAACCACATGACATATACGTGGTCCCCAATCCGGTTACCTCGGAATCGCTGGAACCGTGGCAGCTGGGAAAGACCATGGACGACCCGTCCGGTATCAAGATAGAGTTCAGGAACCTGCCTCTGTGCAGAAGTACTATCCGGATATTCACTATTTCCGGAGACCTGGTAGAAATTATCGAGCATGGCGGAAGCAGCGGTTCCAATTACTGGGATCTTGTTTCCAGGAACGGGCAGGAAGTGACCAGCGGAATATACCTGTTTTCGGTGAAGAACGATTTTGGGAATTATATTGGAAAGTTTGTAGTCATAAGATAGATGTCTTTTGGGAGGTTAATAAATGCGTGGTAATGGTTTTACGCGAAAGGCAATAATAATTGGAGCACTGCTGGTTTTCCTGCCGGGTGCGGTATCTGGAGCCACCAGTCCGTTCGAGAAGGTGGGGACCTATGCCGCACAGTTTCTAAAGATCGGTGTCTCGGCAAGAGCGACAGGGATGGGTGGCGCCTTTACGGCGATAGCGGATGATGCATCCGCCCTTTACTGGAACCCGGCCGGGCTGGTTGAACTGGACCGTACCGAAATTACTCTGAACTCGGTTTCCTGGCCAGCCGACGTGGACCTCTATTTTGCCGGTTCCGTTTTCAGAACGCCCTACCTGCCGGGAACCATAGGGGTTTCGGCAAGGGCCCTGACCATTGACCCACAGATTGTAAGAACCGTTCACAGGCCGGAAGGTACCAATGAATGGTTCGACGCCGGATATCAGTCGTACGGCCTCTCCTACGCAATGTATTTTACGGACAAGTTCTCCTCCGGGATTACCGCGCATTTCCTGCACATGGGGCTGGCTGAGAAGAGTGTCGAAACTTTTGCCTTGGATTTCGGGCTGCTCTACAGGATCGGCCTCCGGGGTATCCAGCTGGGAATGCTGGTGCAGTCGCTGGGAAGCAAGGTTAAATTCGACGAGCGCGAATCTAAGATGCCCACGGTTTTCAAGGTAGGAGCAAAGGTGGACGCTTACAGAAGGGGAGATCACATCCTGATCGCCTCAGGTGAATTCTCCCATCCCTCCGATAACGCGGAGAGGGGAAATATCGGACTGGAGTACTCCTTCGACCAGTTCTTCTATGTAAGAGGGGGTTACAATCTCAACTATGACTCCCAGCGGGTCGCCTGGGGAGTGGGATTCAGGATCGATACCAGTCAGACCTCCGATATCAAGTTTGACTACTCCTGGCAGGACCTGAACCATCTGGGTGATTGCCATAGGGTCACTCTCGGGTTCTCCTATTAGAGTATATCGGGCTTATGGAAGGGGCAGGCGGCGGGGGGTTGGTCTGTTTCTGCCGGGGGAACCGGGTCAGGGCTGAACAGGTTGGAACTCCCCCACTTGTACAATACCCCGGTGCCGGAAGCTAAGTAAATACAGTTTCAACTGTTTAACAAAATGACTCCACCATACAATTTGCCCTGATAGAGATCACCACTGATATAATATCGGATTTTACTGGAGGTTCAGGATGAATCGAGCGGTGGTTTTACTCCAAACGGTAATTTCCCTGATACTTCTCTTATTTTTCCCTTCAGGATCAGCTGCCAGGCAGCCAGATGAAAACTGGATCTCCGAGCTGAAGGAGCTTGAACGTATCTGGGTCTATGACGGCTCGGGAATCCACAATGTCGGCAACCTCCAGCTTCACGTAACCAACTGGGGCTGTTTCGGTTCTTACCCCAATTCACCGTACGCCACCAGGGATTATCCCTCCGCCCAGTGGCCGGCAAACAGCGGAGTGGAGTATCTGTATATCGCGGGGCTGTGGGTTGGAGCAAAGAAAGGGGGGATAGCGGCCGTTTCCACCGGAGCTTACGATACCGAGTTCCAGCCTCCCAACCGGTCCAAGGATCCCGGAGAGATAGCGGTAATCTACAGCGCGAACAGCAACTCTTACGGGGGTATCAGGTTTCCCCGGCCTGCTGATGATGACAAGGATGGCCTCATTGATGAAGATCCCCTGGACGGTAAGGATAATGACAGGGATGGCAAGATTGACGAGGATTTTGCGGGGATAAGCAACCAGATGTTCGCGTGCTGGTATACTGATGACCAGGAGAATGCCACCAGCACCTATCCCGATCACTCACCGCTGGGCCTTTACGTCCACCAGGAGAGCTACCAGTGGGAGGATGAAGAGTTCTTTGATTTCGTGGGTATAGACTATCAGATAATTCACTATTCCGGGACCTCCTCGCTGGATAATGTCTATGTCGGGTTCTTCGCGGACGGGGATGTGGGACACCGGGACACCGAAAAGTACGCGCAGGATGATGCAACCTGCTTCTACCGGGGGGTCCAGTGTACCATGAAGGGTGATGTCATCTGGCCGGTGGAGGTCAGCGTGGCCTACACCTTCGATAAGGATGGCGATGGAGGGGAAGCTCCCGGTTACCTCGGTATAGTATTCCTCGGGCACAAGATAGACCCATTGGGAATTACCGCTCCTTCGGGGGTGGGCCTGACCTCCTACCAGAATTTCTCGGGTGATCAGCCGTTCGAATACGGCGGAGACCCCTCCAACGATTCGGAACGGTATATACTGATGAGTTTCGACGGGTACGACAGGTGCCAGGATGTACCGAGGGATTACAGGATGATGATGGCCACAGGCCCCTTTGACGAGCTGATGCCCGGGGATACTCTCACCCTCCAGGTAGCTGTCGCCATAGGGCGTGGCAGGAACGGCATGCTTGAAACGGCGGCAAAGGCCGCCTCGGTCTTCGAGGGTAACTGGTTCAATATCGATGGCAATCCCCAGACCGGAATAAATGGAAGGGAAACCCCGGTGCCTGGCCCGGTTACCATGGATCCGGATACCTGCGACTCCGATTTTACCCAGGAGTCTGCCATGAGGGGCGAGTACCTTTGGATTAACCTGGACTGCGACAGGGAGAGACAGCTGTGGAATTCCAAATGCCCCAAGGGTGATGCCACCCCTGAGAGCTATATGACCGGTGTGGATGGCAAGGAATCGCATATCAACTGGCTGGTGGGGACGGCGCCTCCGCCCCCAGGCATAAGGATTGTGCCCGGGGATGGAAAGGTAACCCTGCTCTGGAATAATTTCAGTGAAGAGGCGCTGGATGTCAGTACCCTGGAGAAGGATTTTGAGGGTTTCAGGATCTGGAGGGCGGATGAGTGGAAACGCCCCATCGGGACAACCGAGGAGAGCGGCCCCGGTAAGGAGCTGTGGAAACTTATAGAACAGAGGGATATACGTAACGGGTACGGTAACGACTTTGAATACAGGTACCCCTTCTCAGAAGGAGGCCTGGAATACCAGCCCCTCGCCGGCCTGGATGAGAAGGAAGAGATGCTGGATATCTTTACGGAGAATATCTATCATTATCCGCTGGATACTGTTCCGTGTCCCCCCGGGCTTACCGATGCCGAATGCGACACCCTGGAGGCCCTGGCCAGATACAGGATCGGCTTCGAAGGGGGCCAGAAGTACTATAAGTATGTTGACACCGAAGTGCTCAACGGAAGCCGATATTTCTACGCGGTGACAGCTTTCGACAACACCGGCAAGTATGGCGAACCATCCAGCAATTTCCAGCTGGTAGTGCCCTCCTCATCGGGGACTTCCTGCCTTTCGGGAGAGAAGAATCCACATGATATATACGTTGTGCCAAATCCGGTTACCAGGGAGTCACTGGAGCCGTGGGAACTGGGAAAGAATATGAACGATCCTTCCGGGATAAAGGTGGAATTCAGGAATCTGCCCCTGTGCCGGAGTACCATAAGGGTATTTACTATTTCCGGAGACCTGGTCGATTCCATCGAACATGACGGCAGCAGCGGATCGAATTACTGGGACCTGGTATCCAGGAACGGACAGGAGGTAACCAGTGGGATATACCTCTACTCGGTCAGGAACGATTTTGGAAATTATGTGGGCAAATTCGTGGTAATAAGGTAGATTTATAGTGTGGTGATAAGCCGGGCGGGACTGTAATGAACAGGAGTCTGATATGAAACGTAATATATCTGTCATGATTTTGGCTTTGGCCATTATTCTTTTAATGAGCGGTGAATTGGCTTCCCTGGAGGTGAACGGAAAGGGGGACTTCAGATTCTTCGCCGATATCATCCATTTCCCCGCTGACAGTGCTGTTATCCAGGTGGTCCAGATAGCGGTTCCCTCTCCCGAAATAGAGTACCGGGAATATATGTCCGGGTACAGGGCAAAGGTGCGGATGATGATTTCACTGAACGGTGAAGAAGGAAAACTGTATGAGACTGAGAGGGAGATTGCCGACCTGAAGACCGCCTCGGAAACCGCACAGAGCAGTGGCTATCTATTCGCCGTCGATACCTTCAGGGTCGCACCCGGAAATTACAGTATCAGGATTGAAATGAAAGACCTCAACGACAGGAAGTTCAGCCTGCTCGGGATCTTCTTCCCAAATTACGCCTCCTCCTCAGCCGAGGATGATGTCAGGGTCCCCTCCTTCGATCCGTCGATCCCTTTCGTAAGCAAGCCGGTTTTCCTGTGGGATATAAAGGCGGACGGCAGCATTGTACCAAATCCCATGAAGGTATACGGGCTGGCCAGCGACAGTATGACCTGTATGGTGAAGACATCCTTCGGGGAGGAGTACCTTGGCAGAGATGCGAGCATAACCATGAAAGTATACCAGGGCGAAGAAAGATTCTTCTCAGACAGCGCCACCTTCCACATAGACAACAGGGATATCTCCTTTGTAAGGCGGCTGGACCTTTCCAGGTACCCTTCGGGCTCATATATGTTCATGGCCACTCTTCACCTGGGAGAAGAGGTGGTGCTCAGAAGAGACAGGTTCAATATGGTATGGGAGTTGAGGAACTGGGAGCGGCCTGACAGGGATAAACTGCTGGAGGCGGAATTTGCCTTTGAGGATGACCGGTACCGGGAATTCGTGATCGGCAGTCCCGGGAAGAGGGAGAAGATGCTGAATGAATTCTGGAAGGATAAGGACCCGGTACCATCCACCGAACTTAACGAGGCCCTGGAGGAGTTCAGAAGAAGGGTAAACTACTGCGAGGAGTGGTTCGCTTCGGGTGGGGTACGTGGGGCGCTGACCGACCGTGGCAGGATATATATAAGGTATGGAGAGCCGGACGAGATAGTGGAATCCAGCATTCCCAGGAACAGGAGGGAGTATATCCAGGTACTTCAGAAGCTTAGGGACAAGTACGAGATAATGACATTTGAGATCGGGGGTTCCGTCGATGATGCTACCGGTAACCCGGAATACTCCAGCTCAATGAGGGGAACACCTTTCATTTCGGGCGGAATGGATGTCGGCTCGTACCAGTTATGGCTTTACAACAAAATGGGGAATCCGCTCTTCAGGAGGGATAGATTGATGACCCAGGATGAAGGCCTCCGTTTCCTGTTCGTGGACAAGAACGGATACGGAAATTTCCTGCTGAAGGGCAGTTCGAGGATACCTGAAGATATACTTGACAGGGCCTGGTAAAGATTAGCTGCCATGCCTGAATTTTTATTTGACATTATTGTTATAAGCGCGTATTTTAATTCTGGATAAACACCCTAATCGATCTTCCCCGGCGGGGAGGAGAAGCAGGAAAGAAAATCCCATTGAGCTTGGATAAGAGATGAAGGTGAAAACTTTATCTTTACGGTTGAGAAGGAGCGATGAGCATGAGAAATGACGTCTTGGCAAAGTTAGTACTCTTTATATTACTGCCGGTTTTCCTCACTATTCTTCCTGCTGCGGTTTTCGCGCAGCAGAGCGGGGAAGCTGAAATGTCACAGAGGATGGTGCAGCCGGATTCAGATTCATTGGCTACGGC
>WJIX01000077.1 GCA_014730075.1 bacterium
CAATATCGCCGGAAGCAGGATCGAGAGCATTATCAAGGCCCCCATAACCGGATTTATTCTGGAGCGGAATGTTAATATTGGAGACCCGGTGGTTCCGCTGACCTCATATCAGGCCGGGACGGTTCTGATGACCATCGCCAATATGGACAGCCTCCTGTTCAAGGGGACCGTGGATGAGATAGATGTAGGCAAGCTGGAAACAGGGATGCCGGTTTCAATAAAGGTTGGCGCGCTCCAGGACAGGGAGATCGCCGGCAGGCTGAAGAAGATATCTCTTAAGGCCAGAGAGGAAAACAACTCCAGGATGTTCCCGGTGGAAATAACGATTAATGATACCGGAACGGATGTTCTCCGGGCCGGGTACTCCGCCAACGCGGAAATTATCATTAACGAGGCAAAGGATGTTCTGACCGTCCCAGAGAGGGTAGTATATTTCAGCGGAGACTCAACCTACGTGGAGGTTCCGGGGAAGAACGGTTCCAGGGATAGGGTCATGGTCGAGACCGGGCTTTCCGATGCGATCAGGATAGAGGTTATCTCAGGGCTCCGCGAGGGGCAGAAGGTACTGGAAAAACCACAGAAGGAGGTCTGAGCCGCCTGAGCAAGAGGATAGAGGATGAGGAAGATTTTCATAAATATCGGTTACCTTCTCTCCATGGTCAGAGGTTTTCTGAGCGATATGCGGGCTCAGAAGAAGAGGACCGTTCTGACCATACTCGGTATTGTCTGGGGGACGGCTGCAGTGGTTATAATGATGGCGGTAGGAACCAGTACCAGGCGCCAGAATATGAAAAATTTCAGGGGCCTGGGTGACGGGATAATACTCGTATTCAACGGGACCACCACCATGCCCTATAAAGGATTCGGTGTGGACAGGCATATCAGGATGGAAAAATCCGATGTGGACCTTCTGAGGCGTGAGATTCCGGAAGTAGCCCTAATCAGCGAGGAGTACTCCGGCTGGAATATGAATATCCGGTACAGGGATAAGGTCAGAAGCCCCATGATAGCTGGAGTCAACGCCGATTATACCGATATGCGTTCGGTGTTTCCGCAGCCGGGTGGGCGTTTCTTCAACCGGCTGGATATGGAAGACAGAAGGCGGGTGGTATTCCTGGGAAATGAACTGAAGGATTTTCTCTTCGGCAGCGGCATCGATGCTGTGGGAAAACTGTGCGAGATCAACGGAGTTCCCTTCAGGGTCATCGGGGTACTCAAGAAAAAGACCCAGAACTCCAGCTATAACTCCAGGGACCAGGACAGGGCTTATATCCCTTCAACTACATTCCAATCGATCACCGGAAACCGCTATATAAACAACCTGGTGGTCACCCACAACCTTGGTATGTCAGATTCCCGCTACGTGGTGGACAGGATCCGTGAGGTGCTGGGCAAGAAATATATGTTCGACGCGGAGGATGAGAATGCCCTGCATATCTGGGATACCGCAGAGTTCTTTGATGAATTCATGCTCTTTTTCAAAGCATTCAATATCTTCCTGGTAATGATGGGTGCGGTTACCCTGGCAGTGGGGGGGCTCGGTGTTTCCAATATCATGTACGTGGTGGTAAGGGAGAGGACAAGGGAGATAGGGATAAGACGTTCGGTGGGAGCGAGAAGATGGGCGATAATGCTGCAGTTCATAGCTGAGACATTCTTCATCGTATTCATAGGCGCGGCGATAGGATTTGCAATTGCCTGGGGTATCGTGTCGCTGGCTGCATTCTTTCCCGGACCGGTAAGAGAATCCCTGGGAGTTCCGGTGATTGATCCCCTGGTGGTAGCAGTATCGATACTGGTAATCTCGGCGGTAGGCTTCATGGCCGGCTTCTTCCCGGCCAGAAGAGCCTCCAGACTGGATCCGGTGGAATGTATAAATTATTAATGATAGAAGGTGTTATCTGATGTGGAGATCCCTGGCAAGACAGCTTCTGTCCGATCTCAGGTACCAGAAGACCCGAGTGCTTCTCACCGTGATATCGATAATCTGGGGGACCATGTCGGTGGTACTCCTTCTGGCATTCGGATTCGGCCTTGAGAAGAGGATGGCCGAGGGGCAGCTTAACTTTGCCGACGCCATCGTTAGAATATATGGAGGCGAGACCTCTGAATCATACCGGGGGCTCCCCATGGGCCGGAATATTTATCTTCATATGGATGATATAGAACTGCTAAGGGAAAACCTCCCCCTGATAGAG
This sequence comes from bacterium, assembly GCA_014730075.1. Classification (GTDB taxonomy): domain Bacteria; phylum Krumholzibacteriota; class Krumholzibacteriia; order Krumholzibacteriales; family WJIX01; genus WJIX01. The sequence goes on from WJIX01000077.1 coordinate 2,199, forward strand.
TACATAAGCCCCAGCTTTGGAAAGAACCTGAGGGTCAGCAGGGGAGAGAAGAGAACTACCACCTATGGAGAAGCAGTGGCCCCTTCATTTCTGTATATGCGTCATATGTATCCCCGGCAGGGGGGGCGGTTCATAAATGACGGCGATATCGTCCAGCGCAGGAGAGTAGTCTTTATAGGTGACGAAATAGCGGATGAGCTTTTCGGTAATAAGAGCCCGGTGGGGGAGACCATAAAGGTGGATGACCTTCCGTATACCGTGATCGGTGTTATGCAGCCGAAACTTCAGACCTCCATGAACAACGGCCCTGATTCAAGAAGGGTGATCATGCCATATACCACATTTTCCACTGTATATGCCCGGAACTGGGTCAGTAACATAATGATAAGGCCTGCTGTCAAGGCCCGTACCAAGGAGATGATCAAGAATATCAGGTACCTGCTGGGATCGAAATACAGATTCAATCCCGCTGATGAGAATGCCGTGAGAATCTATGATTTCATAGAGATGGAAGAGATAGCCCGGAAGATATTCCTCGGTATCAATATCTTCTTTGGTGTTATCGGGGCCCTTACCCTGATAGTGGCAGGTGTTGGCGTGGCCAACATCATGTACGTGGTAGTCAAGGAGAGGACCCACGAGCTGGGGATAAGAAGAGCGGTTGGAGCTCGCAGGGGGCATATCATCTCACATTACATGGGAGAGTCGTTCATGCTGACCTGCGGAAGCGGGGCGCTGGGGATTCTGTTCTCTCTGGTTATCATCTGGCTGGTGGGGATGGCCCCGGTCGATTCGGGAGTAATGAAATACATGGGGCATCCTATATTCTCCTGGCCTATCGCCGTAGTGGCGGTCACCATACTCACGGTGATAGCTCTTCTGGCCGGTATATTCCCCGCCAGGCAGGCCGCAGAGGTAGACCCGGTGGAGGCGCTGAGGTACGAGTAGAACCGGATGGGAGGATTCTCCGCCGGTTAATTCGCAGGTATGAATTTCATGCTCTTCAGGGTGTAATCGAACTCCTTCTCCACTTTCGGGAATACTCCGCTGGTGGAGTCCATGATTACCAGAAGCCCTATCCTGCCATCGATGGCGGTCACCGTCTTCACGATATGTTTCACTCCTCCCCTTTCATAGCTTCCGACCCATCCTATGGCTCTTTTCAGTTCAATTACGCTGTTTTCATGTATAAAAGCCCTGTCCAGCTCAAGGTTTTTGGGCCTGCGGAACACCTCATACATCATCAGGCTGGTGCTATCCGGCACGTTTTCGAAGATAAAACTGATAACCGGCTCTATCATAATTCCACGGTCATTCATTATACCCTCTCTTTTGTACGCGCAGAATCCGACTTTGTTTTCAGCCTCTTCTACCCCTCTCTCCAGGAGCTTCCACTTATCGGAATGGAGCCTGAACGAGAAGCGCCAATCTTCCAGAACGACGGCGCTGTCAGCCTCTGAAGATCCGCCCTTTTCTTCCGCCGGCTTAACGGTTTCCATCTTTTGCCGCTTCTGATCTTTACATGCGTAACAGGTCAGCAGTGGTATAATGATGGAAAGGATCAGTAATCCCTTTGTCATAATGCCCCTCCGTATCGATCAAGCTGTTACCGTAACATCTCCCTCTGTTAACTATCCTGCTTATTATTATAATACTCTGGAAGTATAACCTTAGCAATTTTTAATATGTTCCTGGCATCATCTACCCCGCGGTGAAGGTGGCAGAAATCTTGCCGCCAACGCTGAAGGAGTGCTGATATAATTTCTCCTTGACTTTCGGTTTTTGTTCGGGTATACTTATTTCTGCTTTCCGGGTGGTCCGGAAATGCCGGAGAAGGAGTTGCAGGTGGTTTACCTGACCAGAAGACAGAGAGAGATACTGGATTTCGTACGGGAGTTCTCCGCCGCAAACGGCTACAGCCCCTCCCTGCGGGAGATAGCGGAGCACCTGGGGGTTTCGGCGGTAAGCACCGTGCACGAGCATATCGGGCACCTGGTGGATAAGGGGGCCCTGAGAAAGAGCTGGAACCGGGCCCGGTCGGTAGAGCCTGCCGGCGAGCCCGGGCCGGTGGGGATACCGCTGGCGGGAAGGGTGGCGGCGGGGCGCCCGATAGAGGCGGTGGAAGTCCCCGGAACTATCACCGTGCCCCCCGGTATGCTGGGAAGGGGGGAGACCTTTGCCCTGCAGGTGGAGGGAGATTCGATGGTGGGAGACGGTATCTTCGATGGAGACATGATCATCGTGGAGAGAAGGCTCCGGGTGGAGAATGGAGCCCTGGCGGTGGTGGTTATAGATGGAGAGGAGGCCACGGTGAAGCGCTTCTACCAGGAGGGGAGTGCCGTGATCCTGAAGCCTTCCAATCCGGAGGTTACCGAGATCAGGGTGGAGGCCGAAAGGGTGGATATCCGGGGTGTGGTGGTAGGGCTTCTGAGGCACTACGGCTGATTCTCCGGGCCGCCCCAGTGAATATGTATGAACTTTTAAGCCGGCGGTTCTGTCGCCGGCCTGTTTTTCGGCCTGAGATCTGATATGTCTTTCAAATATGTAAAAATAAACGGCTCTATCGCCGACGAGGCCGGGTGCGGTGCCAGGGAGGGGGACAGGCTGTTTGTCGACACCGACCGCAGGCCCGGCGCCGGGGACCTGGTCCTGGTGGCCGCCGGCGGTGTGAAGAAGCTGCGCCGCTGGAGCCCGGAGCCCGGCCAGCAGCTGGTTGGAACGGTAATCGCCCTTAAACGTAAACTATAGGTTTCTGTTTTGCAGAGGCGGCTACAGGAGCAGAAATTGAAGCGGAATATTGTTCACGTAAACACAGACGATTTTTACGCCTCCGTTCTCCGTATGCGGGACCCGGCTCTATCCGGGAGGCCGATTGTAGTTGCCGGCCCTTCTCACCGTAGCACCGTGCAGTCGGCCTCCTACGAGGCCAGGGCGGAAGGGGTAACCCGGGGGATGATAGCTTCCAGGGCCAGGCGGCTCTGTCCCGGCGGAGAATTCATCGTTCCCGACTGGCGGCTGTTCCGCCGGGTCTCCAGGGAGATATTCTCCATGCTGTCCGCTTATACCCCACTGCTGGAGCCGGTCTCTCTGGATGAATGTTTTATCGATTATACCGGTTGCGGACGAGTCTTCGGAAATGTTCTGGATGTCGCATCGGAGATCAGGAGTTCGGTCCGCGAGCAGACCGGCCTGAATGTTTCCCTGGGAATTGCCTCCAACAAGCTGGTCAGCCATGTGGCCTCCCGGAAAGCGAAGAGATCGAACCTGGTGGATGTATCCTCAGGTTGCGAAAGAGATTTTGTGGCGCCGGTTCCGATAAGCCGTTTTCCCCTGGTACAGGGCAGTTCCGTTCATCTCCTCAACGACCTCGGTATATCAAGAGTGGGCGATATCCTGGCCTTCCCCGAGCAGGTGTTCCTGTACTGTTTTGGCCGCTGGGGAAAGCGGATCTACCGGGGAGCGATGGGGGAGGACCCCTCGCCGGTCCGCTCCGCCGGGCCCGAGCGGGAGGTGCTCGCCGCGGAGCGGGAGCTCAGCCCCGACAGTGTGGATCTTTCTTATTTGGAAGCGGTGCTCTACAGCCTGTCCGAGAAGCTGGCTGAGAAGCTCAGGGAAAGGTGTGAGGCTGCCGGTGAGGTTATGTTGGAGATTGGATATACCGACGGGAAGAGAGCGGCAGGAAGGTCGGCTACGGAGCCGGTCTCGGATGAGGGGGCGATATTCTCGAAGGCGGAGAAGCTTTTGGGGAGGCTGTTCACCCGGAGGGTCAGGGTCAGGTGCCTTCGCCTCCAGGTGGGAAAGCTATCTCCGGAGCCCAGGCAGCTGTCCCTGATAATTGATTCCGGACTGGCGGATAAGCGCAGGAAGCGCCGGCTGTACCGGTCGCTGGCCGGACTGAGGAGCAGGTTCCCGCCGGGGGTGGCCCCGGCATTCGGAAGAGCCCTTCCCGCTGTCCGGGGAGGGCGGTGATGGGCGGGTTAACCTTCCTGCGGGTCCATTCATGCTACTCCTTTCTTGCCGGCACCGCCTCGCCGGAACGGATAGTTGAAGCCGCAGCCGAGCGGGGCGCCCGGTCGGTGGCCCTAACCGATACAGACGGGCTTTTCGCGGTTCTTCCCTTCTACCGGGCCTGCCTTGAGAAGGGGATCAGGCCGGTGATCGGCTCGGAGATTACCGGGGAGCGTGGCAGGGTTACCCTGCTTGCCAGGAATATCGATGGTTACAGCGAAATCAGCAGGCTGGCAACAGCCCGGCGGCTGGAAGATGGTTTCTCTCTTCCTGAGAGAGTGCGGGGGGTATCCGACAATCTCTATGTCCTGTCCGATGACCCGGAGATACTGGGTATGCTGAAGGGGAGGGATTTCATCCGAGCCGCTCTTCCACTCTCGCCGGGTACTGCCGGCAGGAGAAAGAGGTACCGGCTTAAGCGGTTTGCCGAAAACGCCGGGCTGGCCAGCGTCGCCGCCGGGCCGGTCTATTTTCCGGAAAGGGAGGATTATTACATTCATCGCCTGCTGAGGGCGATAGGGACTGGGAAAACGGTGGGTACCCTCCTGCCGGGAGATACTGCTTCACGCCACGCCTTTCTTCATTCCAGGAAGGAGCTGGAGCGGATATTCACGCCTGAAACCCTTGCCGCCACCGAGGAAGTAGCCTCCGACTGCCATCTGGAACTGGACCTTCAGTCCCGCCGGCTGCCAGCCTTCCCCCTGCCGGAGAACCGGGACAGCTCCGGCCTGTTGAGGGAGATCGCCCTGGCGGGGTTGGAGAAGAGGGGGCTTGACCACGGGCGTGGCAGGGAGCAGCTGGAGCATGAGCTCTCTGTGGTAAATGGCAAGGGGTTGGCTGATTACTTCCTGATCTGCTGGGACGTGGTCAGCTACGCCGCGGAGCGGGGGATGAGGTCACTGGGTAGGGGGTCGGCCGGCAACAGCCTGCTCTCTTATGTGCTCGGTATTACACACGTTGATCCCCTGGAGTCCGATCTTTTCTTCGAGAGATTCCTCAACCCGGGCAGGGACAAACTGCCCGATATAGATATCGATTTTGCCACCGAGGACCGGGAGAAGGTCCTGCAGTATATATTCAGGAAGTACGGCAGTGAGAGGGTGGCGATGATAGGCACCTACAGCACCTTCCGGGCCAGGGGCGCGATCAGGGAGACGGCCAAGGCGCTGGGGATACCGGAGAGCGAGATATCCCCCATGATAAGGAGGATTCCATTTTTTGCCCGGATGAAGCACCTCCGTGAAACCTGCCGGGGAAAGGTCGATCTGAATGGCGAGCCGCTCAGGAGTGTGCTCCCGGCAGCGGCCGCGATAGAGGGCCTGCCCAGGCACATGTCCGCTCATCCCTGCGGCCTGGTGATCACCCCCATGCCGGTTACCGATATGATCCCCCTTCAGATCTGCAGGAAAGGCTACCGGATAACCCAGTGGTCCATGGACGAGGTAGAGGAGGCCGGATTTCTCAAACTGGATATCATTGGCCAGAAAGGGCTTGCGGTGATCCAGGATGCCGCGGCGCTGGCTGGGAGAGATGGCGGGTTTGATCCAGCTTCCCGCCGGGACCTCTTCTCCGGAAACGGTCCCGCCGCCAGGATGCTCCGGGAGGGAAGGACGGTGGGATGTTTCTACGTGGAATCGCCGGTTATGATTCAGATGCTCCGCCAGGCCCGCTGTGAGGATTTCGAAACCCTCACCGCTCTTTCATCGATCATCCGCCCCGGTGTGTCAAGTTATGGAGGAAAGGAACTTTATCTGTCGCGCCACCTGGGACTGGAGCCGGCCGGCAGGATAGACCCGGTGGTGGACCGGGTGCTTGAAGGTACCTACGGATGCCTTATCTACCAGGAGCAGGTTATCCGCCTGGCAGTGGAGGTCTCCGGGATGAGCTACGCCGAGGCGGATGGGCTTCGGCGATGCATGTCCTACAAGAGCGGGGATAACGAGACCATGGCTCAGTACCGCCGGCCGTTCGTGAGAGGCGCACTGGAGAAGGGGGTCTCAGAGGAGACCGCCCAGGCGGTTTTTGACTGGATAGCATCCTTCAGCGGATATGCCTTCTGCAAGGCTCATTCGGCATCCTTCGCCATGGAATCTCTGGCCAGTGTTTACTGGAAGGCGAATTACCCGGCGGAGTTCATGGCCGCGGTTATCGCCAACGGCGGCGGGTATTACCACACCGGAGAGTATGTGGAGGAGGCCAGGAGGATGGGGGTCAGGATAGAGCCGCCCTGCGTGAACAGGAGCTCGGCGGCCACCCGTGGCGGAGATGACCGTATACTGATAGGCCTTCGCCGCATAAAGGGCCTGACTGCCTCCACCGCGGAAAGCATAGTGGAGAACCGGCCTTACAGTTCTCTGGCCGATTTCAAGTCCAGGGTCCGTATATCAGACGGGGAGACGGAATCGCTGATACGCTGCGGAGCGATGCGCTCCTTCGGCGCTTCCATCACCCGGCTTCTCTGGGAGCGCCGTATCCTGGAGGCGGGAGAGAGCCGGGGGCAGGCAGGAGGGCGTGCCGCCGGAGCACCCGCCCTCCAGCTCATGGAGAGAAGATCCACCTCCACGGATAAGCCCCCCGGACCGTATGAACTTATCGGCATGCTGCCCGAGATGGATGGTAGCGTGGGGCTGGCCCGGCGGGTCGCCATGGAAATGGAGGTTCTCGGCTTCGCGGCCAGCGCTCATCCGCTGGCGGTATTCCAGGACAGGATCTCCCGGCTCAGGGAGAGGGTCAGCATAACAAGCTCCCGGTACCTGGACAGTTGCGAGGGGGAATATGTTAATCTGGTAGGATGGAAGGTTTCGACCTCTCCAACCAGGACCGTCGATGAGCGAAGAGAGATGCTGTTCGTGACATTCTCCGATATGGCGGGCCGCTACGAGACGGTATTTTTCCCGGACAGCTGCTCGCGCCTTTCGGCTGAGCTTGCAAGAGGACCGGGGCCTTTCCTGGTGAGCGGGAGAGTTCAGTCCGATTTCGGAGTTGAAAATCTGGTGGTACGGGGTCTGAAGTCTCTTCTCTGAGGCCGAAAAATACCTTGATTTCCCTGGTTTTTCTATGCTATTTATATGCATTCAGTCTATATGCTTTACGTAGAGGGTTCGGGTTTACCCCATTGTGTTATTGCTGGTCAGAATGAAAGGAATGAAGTCTCACTATGAATAAAATAATCGAAAAAAAGTTTATCACACCTGAACTCTTCCGGATGAGAGTGAAGGCGCCTGAGATTGCGTCCAAGAGAGAGGCCGGCCAGTTTATTATTCTCAAGATAGATGAGGGCGGGGAGAGGATACCGCTTACCATAGCAGACGCCAATGCTGATGAGGGGTGGATTGAACTGGTAGTTCAGGTTGTTGGGAAAACCACTTCTCTGCTCTCTGGGCTGGAGGTGGGCGATTCGATAATGGACCTGGTAGGCCCACTGGGCAAGCCGACCCATATCGACGAATTCGGGACCGTGGTTATGGTGGGAGGGGGTGTGGGTATTGCTCCGGCCCATCCTATAGCTCAGGCGATGAAAGAAGCCGGTAACAAGGTGATTTCCATACTCGGAGGGAGGACCAGGGAGCTGGTGATCATGGAGGATAGAATGAGTGCGGCCAGCGACCGGGTTATTATAACTACCGATGATGGTTCCTACGGCATCAAGGGGTTCGTAACTGATGCCCTCCAGCAGCTCATTGACGAGGGGACTTCCATAGACCTGGTAGTGGCGGTTGGACCTCCCATAATGATGAAATTTGTCAGCAAAATGACAGAGAAATATGATATACCTACCCTGGTCAGTCTGAATACCATTATGGTGGACGGAACGGGTATGTGCGGATGCTGCCGCGTCAGTGTTGGAGATGATACCAAGTTCGTTTGTGTGGACGGCCCGGAATTCGACGGACATAAGGTTGACTTCGATGAAATGATGCAGAGGATGAAGATGTACGAGGTGCAGGAGAAGGAATCTATGAAAGATCATAAGTCTTAATTATAAAAGGAGGTAATGGCCCCGAGGGCCGATTACATCATGAATAAGAAGGAACTGACTCCTAAAGAAAGATTGAAGATTCCCCCTCAGGAGATGCCCGAGCAGAAGGCCGAGGACAGGATTAGAAATGTCGATGAGGTCCCGTTCGGATACTCAGTTGACCTCGCCATGAGGGAAGCTCAGCGCTGCCTCCAGTGCAAGAATTCACCCTGCGTCAAGGGATGCCCGGTGGAGATCGATATCCCCGCGTTCATCGAGGCGGTAGCTGAAGGGGACTTCAGAAAATCAATAGATAAGATAAAGGAAACAAATATTCTTCCCGCCATATGCGGGAGAGTCTGTCCACAGGAAGAGCAGTGCCAGCTCTACTGCGTGGTGGGCAAGAGCCATAAATCTGTTGAGAATGCCGTTCAGATCGGCAAGCTGGAGCGGTTCGTTGCTGACTGGGAAAGAGAAGAGGACCAGGTGCATGTTCCCGAGATAGGGAAGAGTACCGGCAAGAGGGTGGCGGTGGTAGGATCCGGCCCGGCCGGGCTTACCGTGGCTGCTGATGTCAGAAGACAGGGGCATGAAGTTACCGTTTTCGAGGCGCTGCACAAACCTGGGGGAGTGCTGATCTACGGGATACCAGAATTCCGGCTCCCCAAGAAGATAGTGACAGACG
>WJIX01000078.1 GCA_014730075.1 bacterium
GCATATATACAAAGCGGTTACGTGACTCTCCGAATATTGTTCCCTGGTCCTCGATAACCCCGATTACCTCGAAATGCTCCCCCCCTATCTTTATTGTCTTTCCCAGGGGGTTACGGTTATGGAAGAGGTTCCGGTAGATATCCCAGCCGATCACTGCGACTTTCCTGCTCCTGGCCACTTCCAGCCTGGATATGTGCCTACCCGCGTAGAGGTCCACACTCTCCAGTACGGGGTACTCCTCCGACCTCCCTCTCACTCTGATATTCTCGAATGATTCATCCTGGTATGAAACCACATCCCTCCCGTCCACGCTGCCGCCAACACTCTCCGCGGAGGGGACCATCTTCCTGAGGTAGTCCACGTCATCCAGCCGGATAGTCTTATTCCTCGCTACCGCGTCCAGGAACCTGTCCAGATCGGTTATCGCCTCAAGAAAGTTGATCCTCTGCACGGTAAAGACATTGCTGCCCTCGCTGGCTACCTCCTCCTTTACGTAATCGTCGATCCCCCCTATCAGCGAAACCACCGCTATAACAGACATGGTCCCGACTATATTACCCAAAAGGGTCAGAAAGGTACGGAGTTTGTTCTCCCTGAGGGCCCTGAGAGCTATTTTTACACCTTCGAGTGTCATCCTTATCAGCCGATCCCCTGCCGCCGTCCCTGGGGACCGCGGCTACCGGTTTATTACTTTATCTCAACCCTCTGGCCATCCCTTAATTCCCGGATAGCCTTGTAATCCCCGCTCACCACCTTCTGGCCCTCATCCACACCGCTCAATACCTCAAAATACCTGCTGCCGGAAATACCTATTCGTACCACCCTGAATACCGCCTTTGAGCCCTCCACCACGAAGACCCCCTCCACGTCGGAACTCTCGGCAGTGGTGTCGGAGGCGGCATCGCTGTTCTTCAGGTCTTCCCGCTGCCTTACCGTAAGCGACTGAATCGGAATACTGAGGGCGCTGTCGCGCCTGGCCACGATAATGTCAGAATCGGCGGATAGTCCGGGGCGAACCCCGGGAATAGTATCGGTAAGGGTTATTACCACCTTGAAATCGACTCCCCTCTGGCCGCTGATAGAGGATGATCCGTATATTGGGCTGTTCCCGATCTCGGTAACCTCGCCAAGATAGGTGGTGTCTGGATAGGCATCCAGGGTGACTTCAGCCGGGTCACCTATATCTATATAGACCACCTCGGTCTCGTCCACCTCTACTTCGGTCTCGATTCTTGAAAGGTCCGCGATGGTCATCAGGACAGTTCCGGGATTATTGATGGTGCCCATAATGGCGGTCTCGCCCTCCTCCACATTCAACCTGGTAACCACCCCATCCATCCCGGCATTGATGGTAACCTCATTGAGGTCATGACGGGCGCTCTTGAGCATGGCCTGCTGCTGGGCTATATTCTGCTGGCTGGCTTCGTAATTGGCTACCGCGACCTCATAAGCGGTCTCGGCAGTCTCAACCTCCTCGTCTGTCCGGAAACCCTGGCGGTAAAGCTTCCTGGCCCTATTAAGCTCGTTCTCCCGCTGTTTAAGCTGGTAAAGGGCCTGTTTCCGGGCGGCCCTGGCGGATTCCACCGAGGCCTCCAGCCGCATAACGCTCGATTCCAGCTCTGCGGGGTCTATCTGCATCAGGAACTGGCCCTTCCTGACGGTATCCCCTTCTTCCACTGCTATCTCCGTAATCTTTCCAATTACGCTGGCGCTGACATCTATCTTCCTTTTGGGCCTGATACTTCCCGAAGCGGATATGATCATGGAGAGGTCACGCCGCTCGATCTGCTCAACCTCAACCTCAACTCCTCCACCCTTCCTGGCCCGGAGATTAATAATGATCAATACCGCCACCACCACCACGATACCGATAAGAAGCCAGTATTTCTTTTTCATATTACCTCCCCGAAATTCTGATTTTTGCCTATTAATAATGAACCGCAGGTACTGACCGCGCAGAAACGCTCACAATGCGCAGCCCGATCCCGCATAGTCATAAATAGCCCGGCCCTGGACAGGGATCAACCCGCCGGGCCGGATACTTTATTATTACCACTGTCTATTTCTATCTTCCCATCCTTCAGGTGCAGTACCCTGTTCCCGTGCTCCGCCACATCCTCCTCATGGGTAACCATTATGATGGTGTTGCCCGCCTCATGAATCTCACGAAATACCTCCATCAGTTCTTCTCCGGTCCTGCTGTCCAGGTTTCCGGTGGGTTCGTCAGCCAGGATAATGGAGGGTTTGTTTACCAGGGCCCTTGCTATCGCCACCCTCTGCCTCTGACCCCCGGATAGCTCATTGGGACGGTGGGTCGCCCGGTTGGCAATACCCACGCTATCAAGCGCCTCCATGGCCCTATGTCTCCGCTCGGAGGCTGGAATACCGGCGTATACCAGGGGAAGTTCCACATTCTGGACCGCGTTGGCACGGGGGAGCAGGTTAAAGGTCTGGAAGACAAAGCCAATCTCGCGGTTCCGGATGGCGGCAAGTTTATCATCGCTGAGGTCGCTTACCTTGGAACCGTTAAGGTAATATTCTCCCTCGGTAGGGCTGTCCAGGCAACCTATGATATTCATCAGGGTTGATTTTCCTGATCCCGACGGTCCCATCACCGCGACATATTCATTCCTCTCAATCTCCAGGTCCACACCGGCGACCGCGTTTATGGTATGGGTACCCACCCGGTACCTCTTGACCAGTCCCTTTACATCTATCAGCAAATCAGAACTCCTTTTCAGAAATCATTTTCCATCCGGCCGGTGGCCCTTTCCAGGTCGGCATAAGCGATAAGGTAATCACACTTTGCCTTGATCAATTCTCCCCTTGCGGTGGCGAGGGAAACCTGGGCGTCTATTATCTCCAGCATGGTGCCGGCCCCTACCCTGTACCGTTCGTCCGCCAGCCTGACTTCTTCGCTGGCCTGCAGCACCGTTTCACCTGCCACCTCGATTCTTTCACTCGCCTCGTTCATTGCCAGGATCAGTTTCCTGACCTCATTCTCTACTTCCAACCTGTTCTTCTCCAGGTTGTATTCCGCTATTCTGAAATCAGCCCTGGCGTTCTTGACCCGGGAACTGGTCTGCATCCTGTCAAAGAGGTTGAACCTGATATAACCGGTAACACTCCACTGGTACTCCTCTCTGAACATATCGACCGGGTTGTCAACCAGCTCGCGGTCATTCCAGGAATAGTTGAAATTAACCCCCAGGGAAGGGAACCAGCCCCCCCTGGCAGCGGAGATATCAGACCTCTGGGCCCTCAGCCTGTGCTTCAGGACCTTAATGTCATCACGGTTACTCAGGGCGTAATTAATCTCTCCGGCCGGGTCAGGTTCCTTCTCAACTATGGTCATGGTGGTATCCACCAGGAATTCATCCCTGTGCCCCATCTTCATCAGTTTCTTCAGTTCTTCCCTTCCCAACACCAGATCGTTTCTCGCCTCAATAACCCCAAGCCTGGTATTTGAAAACCTGACCCTGGCCTTCAGCACATCCGCCCTGGTGGCCGAACCGGCCTCCATTAGCGCTTCAGCCCGCTCCAGGTTGCTGGCCGCCTGCTTCCTGCTCTCCTCCTGAACCACTAAGAGCATCCTGGCCCTTACCACATTGTAGTACGCCCTGATTACTCCGGCGGCAATCAGGTCCATGGTATACTGGTAATCCGCTTCAGCCGCATCTCTTCTATCCCTGGCGGAACTGATATTGCTGTAATTGGTTCCTCCCTGCCAGAGCATCATATCGGCGTTCAGCCTCATGGTATAGTTCTCGAAATCGAAACCGCTGCTCTTGATCGGCCTTCCCTGGGCATCGTACTGCACCGTAGAGGGCCCGTAAAAGGTGTGCCCGGTGTAGAAATCAAGAGAGAAATCGGGCAGCAGCCTGCCGTAACTCTCCAGGAGTGAACTCTCCGCCTTCCTTATTCCCTGATAGCTGATCCCTATATCCGGATTGTTCCGCAGCGCTATCTCCAGGCAGTCATCCAGAGAAAGAATGTTCTCTTTTTCCGCCCCAGCCCATACCGGGATAGCCCCTGTTATCAAAACTGCAGCTAGTAAAAGCTTAAATAATGAGATCTCAAAGATTTTCATTTAAACCTCTTTCAGCACCTATCTTCATTAATTAATACGGCATTTGTACTAAATACGATAACATTATAATATAGTTTCACATAATATTACCGTATTCCGGCTCTTTTTTGAACAGTATAATACCCGGCCGCCAATAATTCTGACTCTCTTGATTATATCTATAGATAAATTTCTGTTGGAAATCAGTTCAGAGTGAACCTTACCGGGATTGCAACCGCTGCCTTCACCGGCTGCATTCTCTGCTTGGCCGGTTTGAACCTGTACTGTTTTACCGCCGCAATGGCCGCCTTTTCCATACTGCTGGTTACATCGGAGGTCAGCACACTGACCCTGATGACCTTCCCCTTCTCGTCGATAACCACCCTCAGCATGACGGTCCCTTCGATCTGGGCCTGCTTGGCCAGCTCGGGATACCTGACCGGTACTGTCTTTATTAATATCGGTTTTTCATCGAAGGCGTAGAATTTCCTTGCCTGTTCGCCTTCTGCGGCGGGGGGTTCCGGCAGCTGATCTATATCGTCAAAACTGGTGGGGGCAACCTCGGACGCGTCC
>WJIX01000005.1 GCA_014730075.1 bacterium
GGGTGGGTCCCCTCTACGATATCGAAGCCAGCGCCGGTCATCTTTTTCCTGAAGTACGCCGTATTCTCCTTAAGTTTTTCCAGTTTATCGCTCTCTGAATCGAGCATATCCAGCACCTTTATCGCCGCCGCCACCAGGGCGGGTGCCAGGGTATTGGAAAAGAGATAGGGCCTGGATCGCTGTCGCAGCATATCTATTATCTCCTTATGGCCGGTGGTAAATCCACCCGAAGCTCCTCCCATCGCCTTCCCCAGTGTGGAGGTTATAATATCTACCCGGTCCAGGGCGCCGCAGTATTCCATGCTCCCCCTGCCGGTAGGCCCGAAGAATCCGGTGGCATGGCAATCGTCCACCATGACCAGTGCGCCGTACTCATCGGCAAGGTCACAGATCTTATCTATCTTTGCTATTATACCGTCCATGGAGAATACTCCGTCTGTGCATATCATCATCCTCCTGGCCCCATCGGATGCCGCCTGCTCCAGTTGCCTGCGCAGATCTTCCATGTCATTATTTGCGTAACGGTAACGTTTCGCTTTACATAATCTTATACCGTCGATAATGGACGCGTGGTTAAGCTGATCGCTGATGACCGCATCCTCCTCGCCCAGGAATACCTCAAAAAGTCCTCCATTGGCATCGAAGCAGGAGGCGTACAGAATGGAGTCATCCTTCCCGAAGAAATCAGCCAGTTTACGCTCCAGCTCCTTGTGGATATCCTGCGTACCGCAGATGAACCTTACCGAGGAAAGGCCGAATCCGCGGGTCTTCATTATCTCGCATGCCGCTGCCGCCAGCTCCTTATTATTGGCCAGACCCAGATAGTTGTTGGCACAGAAATTAATCACCTCTCCCCCGGACTCAACTTCAATATCCGCTTTCTGGTCAGATACTATTATCCTCTCCTCCTTGTAGAGCCCGGCCTCCCTTATTTCATTAAGCTCATCCTGTAACTGCTCCCTGATAGTGTACATTTAACTCTTCCCTTCCGTGTAATCCAGTTTTCCTTCTTCATGCCTTCTACTGAGAACTCTTAACATATCTGCCACCATTGCATCAATATCATATTCCGGTTCCCATCCCCACTCATTGCGGGCCGCGCTGTCATCCATGTAATTCGGCCAGGAATCGGCGATCCCCTGCCTGAGGGGATCGGGCCTGTACTCAATCTCGAATCCTGGAAGATGCTCCCTGATCGCCTCCGCCAAACGCTCCGGGGTGAAATGCATCGCCGTAACATTGAAGGCATTGCGATGCTCAAGTTTCTCGCTATCCGCCTCCATTATATCTATGGCCGCCTTGATTGCATCAGGCATATACATCATATCAAGCGATGTATCGGGCCTCAGGTAGCAGGTATAACTTCCCTTCTTCACCGCGGCGTAGAAAATCTGAACGGCGTAGTCGGTGGTCCCTCCCCCGGGAAGGGTCGCGCTGGATATAATCCCAGGGTACCTCACTCCCCGGGCATCCACCCCGTATTTCAGGTGGTAATAATCACATAAAAGTTCCCCTGAGACCTTGGTAACACCGTACATGGAATGAGGCCGCATTATGGTGTCCTGGGGCGTGTTGTCCAGCGGAGTGTCAGGCCCGAAAGCTCCTATGGAGCTGGGCACGAAGAGACTGCAGCCATATTCGCTGCATATCTCCAGGGCGTTGACCAGTCCTTCCATATTAACCTTCCAGGCTTTCCGGGGCTCTGCCTCAGCCACGGCAGAGAGCATGGCGGCAAGATGATAGACCCGGTTAATACCATTCTCACTGACGATTTTCCGGAAATCATCGCGAGAGACCACATCCAGCTTGATGAATTCGCCATATCCCGTAAGCTTTTCACTGCTCTTCTCCCTTATATCGCTGAGAACAATATTATCACTGCCGTAACTTTCACTCAGCGATACTGCCAGTTCAGATCCTATCTGGCCGAGCGATCCTGTTACCAGTATTCTCAAGTTCTCTGATGATGCCATAAAGTTCACCAACCTGCTTCAGCTAACGTTACAATTAATTATCAATCAATTACCCTCAGCGCCTTTTCCGTCTCCTCAAGAAGCGCCTCGGCACCGACAGACCTGCCGGTGGCATTCTTCATCCACATATCGGGGGTTACCCGGCCGATAACGGCCATCCGCTCAAATTCAGGCCCGATCTTTCCCGCCTTATCCATCCTGTCCCTGACCTGAACGGCAATCATCTCCCCTATGGGGTAATCTGGAGTATAGAGCGCAGAATGTATTATATGTGAATATATGGCAAGAATATAGGAATCCTTCTGGCCGAACACCGGAGCGAAATGTTCATTCCAGACATCACCGGCTATCTCCAGGGTGGCCTCTCTGAGCTCCGCGGGAGAAGCTTTGGGATGTTCGTACATCCAGTGCCATATCTTCATATCAACCAGAGATACAGCGGCTATCTCCCTGGTTCCCCAGAAGCTGTCCAGTATCCTGAAAGCCTTATGCTTTTCGGACTGTTTCTCTTCAAGGCCGAGAAGCATCAGGTCGTTACCCTGAAAAACAAAGGCGAATGCTTCGGTGAAGGCTGTATTGGGAACCCCCTCCATCAGGGTGTAGTCTACATCCTTGAGGGTAAAAACCTGCTCTACATTATGCCCCATCTCATGTACCGCTATATTGAACCCCTTGTAATCCATCCCGTCATCTCCTACCCTGGTCCTGAGACGCGCCTTCGCGGACCTCATCCGGGCCCCGGCTGCGTGCCCCGATCCCCTGGCCGGCTCTACCACAATACTCCCTGCCAGGTAATCCGCCTTTTCCGGGGAGAATCCGAGCTTGCGGAGCATATTGGGCATATCCCGGTGAAATGATTCCGCGTCCGGGTATCTTTCCCTCACTATCTCGTCCAGCTTCTTCTCGCTAACACCTTCCTGGGACCTGAACCCGTTGTACCATATATCGAAGGGCTGAAGCTTTCTTCCCAGCCTCTCTCTGATCAATTCCGCAACTCTGTCCACCATCGGTGATTCAAGTACATCCAGCAGCATCCTTTCCGCTTCCTCCTCAGGGATCTCGCGGGCTACATTGAACATCCGGTCAATATGGGTAGGCTCGGAAGGTGAATAAGGATCTATTCTCTTGATAGCCCTGAATATATCCAGCAGGATCCGGTACCTGGTATCCGGCTCCCTGCCGGAGGTCACCTTCATGCCGTCCGGTGTCGGCATGTCAGTGTCGCTCACCGAAGCTTCGGCCACTTTATTGGTATAGGGATTCCAGTCTACATGGGGATTGTCTATCACCACTTCCGGTATGCTCTGGTCCACTATCCTCTCCATAACTTTCTGTATCATCTTCTGTTTGGCCAGCCCGTCTGCGCCCTCCTCATAATCAGCCTTTATCTCGTCTCGCAGGTTCCAGTGGCTCAGAAGCCTCATTCCGGGCGGGAACAGCCTGTTTCCATTGTCATCCACCAGATGGTGCATCCAGATGTTGTATCCGGCGATATAGTTATCCGAAACAGCCATAGCCTTCGATACGGCAGCGCTTACCTCAGCGGGTACTCGCCTGGAATACCTCTGGGCCAGGCGGACCTCAGCCCATTTTCTTCTGGACCAATCCGGGCCATTCTCTATCCTTTCCTCCAGTGTGGTTAGAGGGAAATTCAGAAGAACGGCAAATGCAATCTTGTTCCCGAAGAAATCTTCCTGTACATGAGAAGATGGATCATACCCCGAAAGGGTTCTGTCGAAATTGTAGAGCGGGCCGATACTCAGATCGGCCTGCCTTCTCAGGGCCATACCTATCTCGTGCATGTGCCCGTCAATCTGCTCGAAGATATACTCGAAACGGCTGAACATCTGGTCAAGCTTTCTGCTTTCTCCCGCGTAGTTCTCCATTACGAATTCCTCGAACAGATCCTCCCCGCCATCTTCATCTCTCCAGAGAGAGGCAACCTGCTTCAGCCCTTTCCTGATCCTCTCCTTCTGCTCTTCTCCATACTCCTCTATCAGTTTCTTTTCAAGTTCCATTACCGAT
Organism: bacterium; assembly: GCA_014730075.1. Lineage (GTDB taxonomy): Bacteria > Krumholzibacteriota > Krumholzibacteriia > Krumholzibacteriales > WJIX01 > WJIX01. Next base: position 3,999 of record WJIX01000005.1, read on the forward strand.
TCCTTAATCCAGCCAGGTTGCTCCCCTTCTGAGGATACCGACGAAGGAAAGAAAAACAACGCGGCTGAAGCAAATAAGATTACCATTGCTGACAATTTTCTCAAATCCATAACGACCTCCAGATTCTGAATTTAATATATACTGCCATATTATCATCACCATTTCCAGATTATTTTCCCTGGAAATTGCCTGAAATTACCAGGTTCTTTAATTGAAACCCGAATAAGACGCTTATAATAGCGGCTGACTGATATTTTATAATCCTCCGAAGAACCAGGGGGCAGGGCTTTCTGCTTTGCAAGGGGCAGAATAAGCGGGCCTTTGGACAGCCGGGCGGCAGTTATTCCAGCTGGGCAAATCAATCCCTTTCTGAAAATATTACTCATCCGCACACACTCCGGATCATCCTGTCATCGGACCCGGGAACGTTAATCGGACATACTCCACTTCCCTTTTGGATTGAAAGATCACCCACCTTAATCTATACTTTCTGAGATATCCGACAATATTGACGGGCCGGCAGACAACCTGAAAGGTGGTTCAGATATGAAGAAAGCACTGACAGTCTTTCTGATGATTATTCCGATAACCATACTCTCATGCGCGACCGTTCCGATCACCGGCCGGCGCCAGCTGGATATTATCCCGGACAACCAGATGCTGGCAACCAGCTTTCAGCAGTACGACCAGTTTCTTCAGGAGAATGAACTGAGCAGCGACAGTGAAAAGACGGCGATGGTGAGGAGAGTGGGCAGCCGGATTCAGAAGGGTGTGGAGGAATATTTCACCGGGCAGGGTTTGAAGGACAGGCTGAATGATTACCGATAGGAATTCAACCTGGTGGAAAGCGAAGAAGTCAACGCCTGGGCGATGCCGGGGGGGAAAGTGGTAATATACACCGGGCTCCTTCCGGTGGCCGGGGATGATAACGGGCTGGCGGTGGTAATGGGACACGAAATAGCTCACGCGGTGGCAAAGCACGGAGATGAGCGGCTGAGCCAGGTCCTGATAACACAGATGGGCGGGATGGCCCTTTCCGAGGCTCTCAAGAACGCCCCTGACGAAACACAGCAGCTGTGGCTGGCGGTCTACGGAGTAGGCGCCCAGGTGGGGGTTCTTCTTCCCTACAGCAGGACCCATGAGAGCGAAGCGGACCATCTGGGGCTTATATTCATGGCGATGGCCGGTTACGACCCCCGTGAAGCAGTAGACTTCTGGCAGAGGATGATGGAGGGACGGGAGGGGACTGCCCCACCGGAGTTTCTCAGCACTCACCCTGCCGGAGATACCAGGATACGTAACATGAAAAAGCTGATGCCGGAGGCGATCGATTATTACAACCGGAATAAGTGATCAGGGACCGGTACCTCCCACTCCTTCGCCCTTCAAAAGCCTTATGTCGTCCAGGTATATATATCTTGTCTCTGGCAGAGAAACGCTGAAGAACGATAGCTGGTCTATACTTTGCAGATCGATATCCCTGCCCGCGGGGGCTTCTCTTATTTCCTCAACCGGGATCCGGATGTCGTTCCACCCCCTTTCCAGCTTGACCCTGCGGTGAAACCTGTCGGCATAGGGGCTTCCCAGCTCCTCATGTTCCTGATCGTGAATCCTGCAGATGACTTCCAATTCCGTGGAATCCGGATTGTATATCGAAAATGTCAGAGAGCTGTATCCCCTCCAGTCTCCCAGTGAATACCTCATGGTAATTCTGGAATATCTCCTGGTAGTAAGCTCCGCCCTGAGCGAAGATCTTCCGGTCCGGCTTACCACTCCCGACACCGAGATCGAACCATCACAGCGCCAGCGGTCTATCTCCAGCGGTGTCTCGAATCCGGAAAGAAGAGGGAACTGCCTTGCCGCCACCAGCTCGTCCGCCATTGAGAGAAAAAGCGGTACCGATACAATCAGCAGGATAATCCCGATCAGAATGTGGCCGGCAGCTTTCTGGAGTTTCGATCCCCCGCCATGCACTCCGGTTAGCAATAACAGGCCGACAAGGGCCCCGGCAAGATCCCTGAGGATATCTATACGGTCGAACTCCCTGCCGATGAAGGACTGTATTACCTCGGTGGCCAGGCCCAACACTACTGCCGCTGCCAGTGCCACTATCCATTGTATTAAAATTCTTTTCCCGGCAAACCACTTCCAGTCTGAGCGCAGAATAAAAACGAAGAGTATGAATATTACC
>WJIX01000079.1 GCA_014730075.1 bacterium
CTGTATGACTTCGATCACAAAGCGCTGCCTGCGGTTGAGAGCTTTCGGAGCTGCAGGTAATATACTTGCCTTCATCGCCATTCGGGAAATTCCAGAGTCTAATCTCCACCGATCCTGGAAGTTGTTCAGATGTAAGTATTTCAGAGGCATATCTTTAAATAAGAGGTGCTAGATCCGGCTTTACAAAATGGCCATTTTAGTGTATAATGGGGAGTTAAGGTCAATTAATTTACACCTGTTCTTCTGAAAGGGGGACGATTATGAAGAAACTGATCATGTTGACCGCAATGGCAGTCCTGTTGACTGCTTCAGGCGCCAACGCGACGATCGGCTGGGCCGGGAATGTATGGCCGAACAACGGAGCCGAAGTCGTACCGACCAGCGATCTGAATTGTTACGTACAGGTTTGGAAAGAAGGGGTTACCGATAGTACCGGACAGGGCGACAGTATCGAAGTGTACTGCGATATGACCACCGATGGTGGGGGCTGGACATTGCTTTCTACCACCTACAACGGTGATGTCGGTAATAACGACGAGTACATGGTTACTATCGACCAGTCCTACCTGCTGGGAGCCTCTACGGTCTCTGTACATTTCAAGGTACATGACCTCACTGACGACACCTGGTTTGAGGGTACCAATGACCAGAACGGCAATCCGCCTCCTCAGACTTACAATATCAGTGAAGTGCTGGGCCAGGATGTAACCGTATATTTCTCGCTATGCCTGCCGGATACAGTGGAATCGGCCGGTGATGTATGTATTACCGGTGGCGCTCCTGAGCTCACTGACTGGGGCAATGGCGTAGTTATGACCCAGCCCTGCCCTGAGAGCAGCCCGAAGTTCTACCAGGTAGGGATTCTCTTCCCCGCCGGCAGCAATCCTTATGTTGAGTACAAATACAGGAAGGATGCCTGCGCGACCTGGGAGAGTACCGGAAACCATTCAGTGACTATCGATGATTCGGCCTCCATGTACATAATACCGGTTATAGACCACTGGGAGTATTATGAAGGCGAAGACTGCCCGGAGTGCGGAGTCAACGCAGATGAATCGAGCTGGGGTGCGGTAAAGAGCATATACAGGTAATACCACTTATATTCGGAGGAAGGCCTTTGCGGCTATGCCGTGAAGGCCCTTCCCCAGTGGGTGTTCCTGGCACGGTTTCCGGGAATGACAGGCTGGGTTTAAACTTTGACTGGAATATCGGGAGCCCCTGATCTGAGAACCGGCCCATATCGCAACTCTTGAATTTTCCCCCAGAAGGAGTGAGGTTCAATGAAAACCGGGTTATCTCCATGCAAAAAGATAACTTTCCCCGCCGCGATTGCGGTTTTTCTTATATTGCCCTTCAATTTTAGTGGTACCGGAGGAGCCGGCGAGCCGGCCTCGCTGAGCCGTCTGGACCTTCTGACCGGTGATCCGGCGGGCAGCTCGATCGCAGGCCGGAGCTGGGAGAGGGAGGATCTGATCGGCATTGATGATGCCGGGGATGTTCCCGAAGAGCTGGCCGGAGCGGATATCCTGGCCCTTTACCTGAAAAGGGACGGCACAGAATGGAGAGTCCGGGTCAGCATGGCCGGGATGGTAAACCCCTCAACCGGCCGAGATCTTCTCCGTGAGGCGGAACCGGAGGTAATGGTATTGCTCGATTACACCGAAGGTGGCGGGCACAGCCTGCCGGGGAATCTGGAGGGGAGTACTTCGATACGTTGGGATGAAGCTCTGTCGCTGGCGCCTTTCGGGGAGAGTGTGAGAGAGAGGGCCGGCAGGGTCATCTACGGCAGTACCAACAGCCCGGAGCGGCCGAAGGCGGCATTGCTCAACCGCGGTGGAGAATATTTCGAGGCGGCTATATCCTTTTCCGGATTATATATGCAGGCAGCGCGGGAGGTAGAGCTCCCTGGCGGGGTAGATAACCTGCCGGTTCAGATAGAAGTAATTACCGTATCAGGAGGCCGCCTGGTCGACCGGATGGTGGGCAGCAGCCTGGCCCCGGCCGGGGTGGCGAACTGCGCCTTTGTGCACCATGGCAACCAGGGCCTGGCCTATACGGACGTTTTCTACGGAAGATCTGATGATATGGATGGCAGCGGTTTCGACGAAGCCCTGCAGGTACATCAGTCCACCTCCATGCCGGGTAATTTCCACCTGTGCGGACCGCTTCAGACCTCGGCGGAGTGGGATAACAATAACGGCGATCCCAATGATTTCAACGGTTGGTTGGAGACAGGGGTAACCTCCGGCTGGTGCGGAATGGTCAGCTCTGCCTACGGACAGCATATCATGCCTTTTGTTCAGGACGACATGAATGACTGGGCGGTCAATATACAGACCCAGATGACCAACACCCGGTACGGGTACTACCCCAGGGTGGCATGGGTCCCGGAACGGGTCTGGCTTCACCCTTCCTATTACCCCGAGGCGGGCGTTATCGACGATTTAGTGGATAACTGGGAGAGTCATGGGGTCTGGGCGGTTATACTGGATGACGATGTGCACTGCCAGGGGTATGATAACCATCAGATTCATACCATCAGCGGCAGCACCCTGAAGGTCATCCCCAGGGACCGGGATTTCACCGGGAATATTGTGGGAGGCAATGGAAGCGGGGCCCTGCAGATTCTGACCGATATGGCCAACTCCGGAGTGGGAGAGTACCGAATGGCTCTCTACGCGGAGGACTGGGAGGCCGCCGCCGAGATGGGTTCCTGGGCTTCCTCCACACCGAACGCCAAGGAGACCTACGACTGGTTCATAAATAAATGTTCTGCCGAGAGTGCCTGGATAAATGTCTGGAAGGTTGCCGACGCGGTAAGCAATCCGGATTTTCAGGGGAGCTCATCCATGAATATTACCTACGGCACCTATCAGGAGATCGGGGGGACCGCCGGATACGGTGGGGGCAACAACGGGTGGTATACCGACTGGGCCGCTTATGTTCCCTACGCCAACGGCGGCGACGGTTACGGCAGCTGTGACCCCGGAAGGGGAGGCAACTGCAAGGATTTCGGTACCATCTGGAACGACGCCTATAACGCCCTCTCGGCGGCGCCGGATAACAATATCTCTCAGGCGGGGTGGTACGCCCTGATGACCAACCTGCATGAAACGGGATGGCACGACGGAATGGGAGGGGATATCAGCGGGTGGCAACTCAAGTACTCTGGGCATATCAAGAATGCCAATATGTACGCGGAGGCGGCGCACTGGGCCAACGGCGAATATGCCAATACTACCGGGGCATACTTCTCTGATATAGACAATGACGGATACCAGGAAATGATTATTCATAATGACAGGGTATACGCTGTATTCGAAGGTATAGGTGGCAGAGCGGTAAATATATTTGCCAGGGGATCGGATTATAATTTCTCAATAGTGGGGGTGGATAACGCCTACTGGGCCGGGACCACCGCCGATTACAACGATGTCAACCATGTAGGGGCCTTCAGCGACGTGGGCCCGAACTATCAGCACAGCCTTTACGATATGGAGATAGAATCGAGCTCGGGCGATACCGTTCAGGCTCTTCTGAGCTACCAGAATGTTAGCAAGAGGGTGCGGCTGGTCGCCGGAGAGCCTTACCTGGACGTGGTATACCAGGTGGGCCCCTCTACCCAGTATATCAAGACAGGGTATTCTCCGGGACTGGTGGACCTGGTATGGAACGCCCAGATGGAGAGGATATGGGTCAGCGACACCGGTTACATGGGGCAGAGGAATCCCAATAACGGAGCCACCGCGGCGCTTATCCTGGGAGGAGGGGGCGGGAGCCACAACTTCGATTTCTCAGGCAGGATCATGAAGGGGGATGAAATCTACTCGGAGGGTGTTTTTGAATTTCTGCTCTATGCCGGAAAGACATCCGCCCCTGACCCGGACGGTGAGATACCGGAGCTGCGGACCCTCAGTGACAACCTGACTGACGATATCGGGCCCGGAGTAATCAGCTCTATCTATTATCCCGGCACCGACAAGCTGAAAATAGATTTCAACCAGGTGGTGCAGTATCTCACCTTCGATGTCACCGGAGTTTCCATAGATGACAATGACGACGGGTCACCGGAGCTGACTCTCTCGTCAGGGAGCAGTGTGCTGGAGGCCAGCGACGGGTACACCCTGACGCTCCAGCTGACCGGAAGTGACGCATCCGCTCTGGAGGGGCTCGATACCTCCGGCCTGGAGCTGATGATGTCGGCCGGAACCTCGGAGGATATCTCCGGAAACGGGAATGCCGCCATAACCAACCAGGATGATATCAGGATATCATACGGAGCGGAGACCATGATAACGATTGATGGTTACATAGATACCTCTGAGTGGGACGGATGTACCCTGGCAGTCCCGGATTCACTCGATTCGGACTGGACCTCGTCCAATGAACTGGACGGAATATATATTACCCGTGATTCGGTATATCTCTATATCGCGATAGATGGCAGGGTGGACAGCAACAGCTGGATCCTCTATCTGGATGTAGACCCCGGCAGCTCCAACGGGGAGACCGACCTTACCGGTATCGACCAGTGGGAGCGGGGCGCCACATTCAGCTACCCCGGATTTGCCTGTGACTTCCAGTACGGCTGTTATCAGCACCAGGGCCAGTTCGACAGCGACAGTTTCTTCGAGATAACAGGTCCCGGGACTACGGTTAATCTTTCCGATTCCATTATTTCGGCTTTTGATTCGATGCACGATCATGGAGACCTGGGGGGAAGCGAGCTGGCCATTCCATGGAGCGTTCTCTACGGGATGGGGCCGGGAGCGGTCCCGGACAGTGCATCTATCTCTCTGGTGGCATCACTCTGCTGGGACCCGGAACCGGATGGGGAGCTGGGTGGAGATTCCGCCCCCAGCAATATATCGGCATCTCTTCCGGAGATAGATAATGTCTATACCTTCAAGGTTGATGCCGATGGAGACGGGGTCCCTGACCTTCCGGACCACACCGCGCCGGAGCTCATCTCCGCTCACCTCGATCTTTCATCTGATACCCTGGTTAACGTTGCTTTCAGCGAACCGCTGGATCAGCTCACCGCCGAGTCGCCGTCGAATTACACCGTATACAGGACCGATATTCCATCGCAGACCATCTCGGTTCTTTCCGCGCAGCTGGCCGGAGCCGGCGATACCGTTCAGCTGGCCCTGGATGACCGGGTAACTTACGGGTATTCGCTCTCGGTCAGCCTGGTGGCGGATACTTCTTGCTACGCCAACCAGATCGAGGGGGGGAGCAGCACGGAAATAGAGGGTCCGGTAGTAACCGGGGGGGATGATACCCCGGCAGCCGGTTTCGAGGGGATTCTCTACCAGAACTACCCCAATCCTTTCAATCCTTCCACTGTTATAAGGTTCCAGGTGCCGGGAACCGTGGAGGCAAGAGAGGTCAGACTGGATATATTTGATATCCGCGGAAGAAGGGTAAGGTCGCTGATATCCGGAAAGCTGGCACCTGGGCCGCACAGCGTTGACTGGAACGGGATCAATGACCGGGGGGCAGCGGTATCCTCCGGGATCTACTTTTACCGTATAATGTGCGGGAGATGGAGCGAATCGAGGAAGATGGTTATTCTCAGGTAATATATGAAAGGGTGAGGAGGAAGATTCTGTGATAAATAGTAATGGAGATTCAAATGATTGATTTTCTTTTCCGAAAGGAGGGTACTCAGATGAGTAACAGGAAAAGAGCTTTTTTGAAGCTGTTTCCAGTTATCACGGTGGTGCTCCTGCTAACAGCCTTTACGGCTATCTACAGCGGGGTAACCCAGAGTATAACGGTGGACGGCTCGAACGATTTTCTGCCCGCCAACCTGGTGGACCTGGACGGTGGTGACACGGAGTTTGCGCCATTAGATATAGACACCGTCTATGTCACCAACGACGCGAATAAACTGTATATAGGTTTTTACTACGACAAGGACGGCTGGACCAACAACCAGCTCGGTATCGTCATCGCCGATACCGATACTGCAGGTGGCACAACCGATGCCTGGGGGCATGCCATAGCCTGGAACAACGCTCCCCACAAACCGGATTATCAGGCCTACTGCAACATGGATAACTCCTGGCAGGAACTCCGAGAATGGGGAGGTTCCTCCTGGGACCTGGTATACAGCGGGACCAGCTCGCTGGGCTGGGTAAACAATACCGGGTTCGAGGAGGTCGGGTTCAACCTCAGCGACCTGGGGGCTTCCGCGGGGGATACCCTGTTCATAGAGCTTATATCAACGCAGGACGGTTCAACCAAGGGCCCCCTGGACTGTATGGCCAATGACGACGACCAGCTAAGCACAACGGGGGGGACTACCTGGGATGTTGCCCAGCCGGTCGAGCTTGATTCCATGCTTACTTACGTGATAGTAGCAACCGGCGATACCGATCCCCCGGTAGTTGATTATTTCAAGCATAAGGGTGAGGCCATTGACGATCTCTCCGCCGACGTCCTGGAGGTGGGCTTCAATGAACCGGTGGACGAGACAACTGCCGAGAATACAGGCAATTATACCCTGACCGGGACCTCCGCTTCGATCGACAGCGCCAGGGTAAACAGCAGTTTCCCCAGCAGGGTCAGCCTGTACCTGGACTCCGGGATAACACCCCAGAACAGCTTCTACCAGGTGAAGGTTACCGGGGTAGAGGACCTTGCTGCCAACACCATAGTAGACAACGATACCACCAATGTGGCCTGTTTCTTCTATAAAGGCCTGCTATTCCGGGGAAGGATGAAGATGCACCTGCGGACCCATTCCTTCCCTACCGATACTTTTACGGTGGAGGGTTCGCTTGATCCGCTGACCTTCGCCGGCTGCGACAACGCCTTCATGACAGATAAGGGCGACAGTGTATACGAAGTACTGGTAGGCTTCTCGGTTCTGGGTGAGGGATGCCACACCGGCTCGCCGGCCGCGGATACCACCCTGGAGTGGAAGTTCATGCACCAGTGCACCGAGTATGAACCGCTCGCTTCCAACAGGCAGCATCTGCTGTCACATGCCGAAGAATCATACGACACACTTGATTTCTGGTGGAATGACGAGGATCCCACCCTGTTTACCGATCACCAGATAGATGTGGTATTCAGCGTGGACATGAACAACTTTTCGCCAGGCCCGGACAGTGTGGTTGCGATCAACGGAAGTGAACTTCCCCTGAGCTTCGCCGTTCCTTCGGTCAACGAGATGAAGGACGACGGGGTTGCCCCCGATGCCAGTGCGGGCGACGGGATTTACACCCTGGCGGTAAGGTTCCCGGCGGGGACCTTCAAGGATGTGGGGTATAAATTCCTCTACAACGACGTATACGAGTGCCAGTCTCAGGGTAACCGGGATGTATATCTCAACGACGCAGCCTACGATACCCTGGGAGGTACCATGGGTGCGCTGGAGATGCCGCTGGCCTATTACGACAGGTGCGGGGTTATCGGAAGGGATGTGGAAGTAGTATTCAAGGTCAATCTCGGTTACTACGATCCTGACGCGGGGGATACCATATCGCTGAACGGGACTCCCAACAATCAGACTCCCCAGGTGATCAACTGGGATATCCCGTCGATCAACCAGATGCGGAATGACGGGGTCTACCCAGACGAAACAGCAGGAGACGACTGCTACGCCATTTCCATAGTATTCCCGGATTCCTCTGATAAGTACGTGGAATACAAATACCTGTTCAACTCGGTCTACGAGTGCACCACTCAGGCGAACAGGTACTTCTATATCGACGACAGCTACGATGCGGCGGGCAACCCGCAGGTACTGGAGATGGACCATTACAATGCCTGCCAGCCCACCGATGATGGAATGGAAATGCCGGCTAATTCTTTCACTCTGAAACAGAATTACCCCAACCCGTTTAACCCATCCACCAGGATTTCTTTCAGCGTTCCTGAGGCGGGCCGGGCGGTTCTGAGGATATATAACGTCAGGGGGCAGCTGGTAAGAACGCTCCTTGACAGGAGAGTGGAAGCGGGGGAGATGACTGTCAGCTGGAACGGAAAGGACCAGAACGGAAGAGCAGTCTCCAGCGGTGTCTACTTCTGCAACCTGAGAACTTCGGGAATGAAGGCTACCAGGAAGATGGTCCTGCTTCGCTGATTCCACCCGCAGTCTGATTTTCGGCCAGGTCTTTCCCCGGTTCAGGCCGGGGAAAGACCTTTATTTTTTCCCCCTGTTCTGATATAAGAAAAGTAAGGGCTGGTATTAGGC
>WJIX01000080.1 GCA_014730075.1 bacterium
ACCTTCTCAGAGTATCTGATCTTGATATTGAATTCGAGGGTATCATCGGACTTTCGCCTCCGATGAGGGAACTGTTCATGACCATAGAGAAGATAGCCCCTACCGATGTAACGGTGCTAATTACCGGCGAAAGCGGGACCGGGAAGGAACTTGCCGCCAGGGCCATACACTCCAGGAGCACCCGCAGCGGCGGCCCATTCGTAACCATAAACTGTGGGGCCATTCCGGAAAATCTTCTGGAAAGTGAGCTGTTCGGGCACCGGAAGGGGAGTTTTACCGGAGCCTATTCGGACAAGAAGGGCAAATTCGAAGTGGCCGACGGTGGGACTCTATTTCTTGATGAGATCGGGGAACTGCCCCAGACCCTCCAGGTCAAACTTCTCAGGTTTCTTCAGGACCGGATAATAGAACGGGTGGGGGGAAACAGGCAGATTCAGCTGGATGTCAGGATAATAGCCGCCACCAACCGTGACCTTGATGAGATGATGGAGCAGGGAAATTTCCGCAACGATCTCTTCTACCGGATAAACACCATCAATATAATCCTTCCCCCCCTGAAAGAGCGGGGTGATGACATCCTGCTTCTGGCCAAATACTTTCTGCATAAATACAACCGTAAGCTGAAGAGGAATATCAGCGGATTCAGTGACTCCGCCAGAGAAGCCCTTTACGGTTACCCCTGGCCGGGGAATGTTCGCGAGCTTGAGAACAGGATCAAACGTGCAGTTATAATGTGCTCGGGAAGGAGTATCGAGGTGGGTGATCTGGACCTGGAATCCAGCGGTGAGGAAATACCCGCCTCCGGGGAGGAGGGTTTGGATAGTTTCGCCGATGCCTGGCACCGCATCTCACTGAAGGAAGCCAGGAGCAGAATCGAGAGGAAGATCATCTCCGGAGCACTTATCAGGACATCAGGTAATATTTCAGCAGCGGCAGAGGAACTGGACGTAAGCAGGCCAACCCTCCACGACCTGATAAACAAGTACGGGATCAACGCGGACAGTTTCCGCAAAAAGAATGAATAAGGCAGAGATGCGAAGACAGATTATACTGATATTAACTCTGGCGCTCTTCCTGGCGGTGGGTGGCTGCGGGGAAGATGATTCCGGGGTGCTATCAGGAGAAGAGCCGGACACCATGGTAATGGTCTTCAGGGACGGGGTCAGCCCATTTCCTTCATACTCAGGGACCAGGGACGCTGTAATCAAGAACAGTACGGCCGAGCAACTCAGAAACCTTAACTGGGGAGAGATGCAGCAGGACAGCATGGGGTCCAGAGTTCTGGCCAGCGGGAATTACCAGATGAGACTCCTGATCAGGTGGGACCTCAGCAGTATATCCTCCTGTGAAAAGGTGCTGGAAGCTGAACTTACCCTTAACCTCCACCCGGACTCAGGCGACAGCGTGACATTCATGATGTACCGGCTGGATGTTCCTGATAATATTCCCGACTCATGGACGGAGGGCACGGGAAAAGGTGATTATAAGACAGGGGTCTGCTGGGACTATGCCACTGATGCCACTCCCTGGGACAACCCGGGGAGTGATTATCTGGCTCCCGGGCTTTTCAGCATCCAGACAGGAGCCGACTCAACCGCGAGTTTCAACCTCCCCTCCGGGATAGTGGAGGACTGGATCAGAAATCCATTGGATAACGACGGCATAATTATAAAGCCTGATTACCTCTCCAGCGGATACCGGATAGTCCGGCTGAGCGAGAACAGTGATCCCGATCTGCGCCCCCGACTCACCGTACGGTACCTCGGTTACGGGTGAAACTAAAACTTTTTCCGGCGGGTCCGGAATACTGCGGCTGTATTCAGCGAATAATCTGTGCATATCACAATCCGGAACAGAAGGCCCAACGGAGAAAAATCACAAAAATATATAGTCCATATTATTATATAGCAATAGCTTGGTCCCGGCAAAACATCCAGGCCCCGTCCATATGGAACATAATTTGCCAATAAAGAGATATCAAATTTCCATTAAAAAGCGGGGTTTGAAATGACTAACAGAAGCAAGACGCTCAAGAGGAATAAAAGCAGGAAAGGAAACGGAAACAGGAAGCAGATCTGTATTAAAATCACCAATGGTTGTTTCGCAGGCCTGGAGATTCCGGTGGAGAGGAAAAAGACCACTATCGGGAGCGATATCAACTGCAACATATGCCTCGACCACAACCTGGTTTCCGGCGAGCACGCCCTTATAACCAGATCAGGGGACTCCTGCAAAATCGAAGACCTCAACAGTAAACAGGGAATTTTCATCAACGGCAAGGAAGTTCACAATGCCCGGTTGAAGAACAGGGACCGGATATCTATAGGAAATTTTGACCTGCTATTCTACTGCTGACAGCCTCTGCCGTTTCAACCGCCGCATTTAAGGCGGGATCAGACCTTCTCTGCCACCATAAGGTGTTCCTCAAAACGAATATCCTGCTGCCTGCACTGAAGACCGTATTCCCATAGAATCTCCCTGGTATCGGTCAGCATCATACCGTTATCCCTGTCATGGCTCCTTCCCTCACTCTCCAGAACACTTTTCAGGATATCGAATCCTTTTTCGGTAAAATCTGCTATGACCAGGGTTCCCCCCGGAGCTGTTACCCTGGCGATTTCGGATGCCGCCCTCCCGAAATCCTTCAGGTGATGAAGCATATTCATCATCAGAACGGAGTCAAAATCATTATCCCCGAAGGGCAGTTTTTGGACATCGGCCAGGTGGAACTCGATCATATTTTCTACCGACCTGGATGCCGCGTAAAGGTATGATTTCCTGAGGTTCTTTTCCGAAATATCGACGGTAGCAACCCGCTGCCCCCTGCCAGCAAGCTCCACCGTGGAAAAACCCTGGCCGGTGCCAAGGTCAAGAACAGGCTTGCCGGATTCCCGGACATAATCGACCACGAACTCAACCGCTCTACGGCGGTCATGCCCGTTTTTCAGATAAATATCATGCCTCTCTTGAATATACCGGTAGGCCTGCTCTATCTCTTCCGATCTGACCTTCTGTGGTTTCCAGATCATAACCAGTCAGCACCTCGCATTAAAAATGGGCAGATAGTGAGTTACACCTTTTCCAGCCCCTGCTTGAGGTCTGATACCAGTTCTTCCACATTCTCTATACCCACCGATATCCTTACCAGCCCGTCTCCGATACCTGCCTTTTCACGATCCTCAGGCGGTACATTTGAATGTGTCATTGAGGCAGGATGCTGAATAAGCGACTCCACACCGCCGAGGCTTACAGCCAGGGTATGGAGCTTGACCGAATTCATCAGTTTCTTTCCGGCCTCCAGTCCTCCCTTGAGGAAGAAGCTGATCAGCGCTCCGGGAGCGGTGGTCTGTTTCTTCTGGACTTCGTACTGCGGATGGGAAGGAAGCCCGGGGAATAGAACCTTTTCCACCTTGGGATGAGATTCCAGATACTCGGCCAGCTTCTGGGCGTTATGACAGTGCTTCTCCATCCTTATCGAGAGGGTCTTTATCCCCCTTGCCACCAGAAAGGAGTTGAACGGGTCGATGGTGCCACCGAATTCCGTAGCCATGGAGCGCATATGTTTGTAATCCTCTTCGGTTTTCGCAACCACCATCCCGGCCACAACGTCGGCGTGCCCGTTCAGGAACTTGGTCATGGAGTGGAGTACTATGTCCGCTCCCAGGGCCAGCGGTTTCTGGAGGACCGGGCTCATGAAAGTATTATCCACACAGAACTTTATACCCTTCTCGTGTGCCAGCTCAGCGATAGCGGCGATATCAGAAACAACCAGGGTTGGATTGGCCGGAGTCTCGACGTATATCAGCTTTGTCTCGGGCTTTATCGCTTTCTCCACCGCCCCGGTATCTGATGTGTCAACCAGATCGACTTCAATACCGAACCTGGTGAAAACCTCGGTAAGTATCGTGCATGTGGAGCCGTAAACAGCTTCGCTGCTGACCACATGATCCCCCGCTGATAGATAGGAACCAAGTACCAGGTGAACAGCTGCCATCCCGGTGGCGCATCCTATGCCGTCATAACCACCCTCCAGGACAGCCACCGCCTGCTCTACCGATTCGTTTGTAGGATTACCCACACGGGTATATATGTAACCTTTTTCCTCGCCGCGGAACAACCTGGCCCCGTGGTCCACATCCTTGAAGGCGAATGTAGAGGTCTTGAATATGGGTGTTACGACCGCTCCTTCCCTGTTCGGGATCAGGCTGGCGTGGACACACTGTGTCTCTTCTTTATGCTTCCTTATATCTTCCATCTCTTACGGCTCCCTTCGGTCTTCCGTTTTCATCTATCTTCAGACAAACTTATCATCCGGGGATTATTATAATCAAAACCGGGGCTTTTTTCCAGTAATTGTATATGTTTTAACACAAACACGGCTCCCGGTCAGAGCGAATCGGCTATCCTTCGAAATGACTTGACAGTCTCGCTGCTCTCCTCCGATATTATGAACGGAGACCCTTCATCGCTGGCTGTGACCACTGCAGGATCGATCGGAACGGAACCGAGGAAGGGTACACCCATATCCTCAGCCATTTCCCTGCCGCCGCCCGATTTGAATATTTCGGTCTTTACCCCGCAGTTGGGGCAGACGAATCCACTCATATTCTCGATCACACCCAGAACCTTCAGGTCAAGGTGACGGCAGAAGGAGATGCACTTTCTGACGTCAGAGATAGCGATATTCTGGGGAGTTGTCACTATCACGGCCCCCTCGGCATCTTCTATAAGC
>WJIX01000081.1 GCA_014730075.1 bacterium
ATACGGTAGCGCCCCCCGAACGGTACAGCTGTCTTGGCTCTGTGTCCGGTGAGCACTCCAAGTTCACTTCCCTCCCCCCCTGCCAGTATAAATGAAAGTATCTCCATCCCTCCAGAACCTCTCACAATCTATATACGAAGAACTGGCCTCAGTACGACAGATTCATGGAAACCCGGTGCGTGGTATCCAACTCGTCATGATCCAGCAGAGCATAGTTGAGCCCTATGGAAACTCTGTTACCTAGGAAATTGTCCAGGTTGAATCCTGCTCCAATGGTTGCCCGCCCCATATCCAGACCTCCCCTTACAGCCACCAGTTCTCTTATCATCAATTCAGCCCCCAGATGTATATCGGCACTGGCCCTTCCTACCCAGAACTGGTCTACCTGTTTTCTGTTGGCATAGCGGAAATCACCGTCCACGGCAAGCAGGAGTACACTCTTCATTGCTTCAATCTTAAACGGGTATCCCAGTCCCACCTTCAGGGCGGGGTAGATGAATTCATCCTTACCCGTGCTCCAGCTTATATATGTACCTGTAGCATCCTGAAGCTTTACCCCCAGCATCAGGTCCCTCCAGAGGTCCTTCTTAAGCAGTCCCAGGTCAATTCCAATGCCGAGGCTTGAAACTCCGTTTACCTGGTCATTCCTTATAATCTTAACTGATGCGCCCATCGCCCCGAAATTCATCATCTGCCCGTAGGATAGCATCAGCGCGTAGTCGTTGACATTCTGGAGAGGAAAATCCCTGTAATCGAAATTCAGCCTTTCTTCCAGCCAGGGCTCATACCTGTCATCCCCATCAGAGTTTATTATCATATCCTGATTCATCGGAATTACCCTGATATCATTAATCCCCATATGCATCAGTGTCACTCCCCACCCGGACTTTCCCCTTTCCAGAGGCATTACCGCGGATAGATAGTTGTAATTTATAATATCCCCGAACCTCTCGGAATGCATGAAAGATACTCCGGCCCGTTCAGGATCTGAATAGAAAGGGATACCGGCCGGATTCCAGAAGGTCGAGGTGGCATCATCTGAAATCGAAACGAAAGCTCCCCCCATAGCCATCGCCCTGGCACCTCCTCCAAGAGCCATGAACTCTCCCGCATAATTCTCCGCGTTTGTCGATGACGCGCAAAAGACTGCAAATATGCAGATTGCCCATATTATTTTCTTCATCGGATTCTCCATTTTTACAGGGGACAGCTTAACTGAAGTTACTCTCATCATATATATTATAACAGAACTACCCCTTAAAAACAAACTATATCACCTGCCCCGTGCCCATCTGAGCAAAGGTCAGGATATATTGTATTTATTCAGCCTCCTGTATAGTGTTCTAACCGAAATGCCCAGCTGTTCTGCCGCTTTCCTCCTGTTCCCATGGTTCATATTGAGGGCCTGAATGATAGCTTCTTTCTCGATGGAGTCAATATCCTTTCCCCTTCCCCCATCATCCTCCCTTACCTCTACAAAACGGTTCAGATTCAAGCTGCTGCCCTCTTTCTGTTCCTTGAGCATCCTCATTATTTCTTTTATGTCATTATGAATCGAAAGCAGAGAATTAACTATCAGCTCCCTCTCCATATCCTCCCTGGAGCGCTGAACATGCACCGGAAGGTCTGGGGAAAGATTCTCTCTGCTCTCTTCATAGAGCCTCTCTTCGATCTCGCCGCCGGTTATAAAAGATGATCTGCTCATTACCACCAGATTGTCTATAACATTCATCAGCTCCCTTACGTTGCCAGGCCAGGGGTACTGTACCAGCTTATTAAGCCCTTCCTTTTCAATGCCCCTGATCTTCTTGCCATGCTTAGTGGAAGCCTTTCTCACAAATGCGTTAACAAGAAGTGGTATATCCTCGTTTCGTTCTCTAAGGGCCGGTATTGCTATCTGTACCACCTTGAGCCGGTAATAGAGGTCTCTGCGGAAGGAACCCTTCTCCACTTCACTGTTGAGGTTCCGGTTGGTGGCGGCAATTATCCTTACATTTGAATGTATCCTCTCTATCCCTCCAACCCTGAGGAAATTGCCTGTTTCCAATACCCTCAGAAGTTTAACCTGCATACCCAGGGGCATTTCGCCAACCTCGTCCAGGAATATGCTCCCCTGGTCAGCCCTCTCGAAAAGTCCTCTTCTTCTTCCCACCGCTCCGGTAAAAGCGCCCTTCTCATGGCCGAAGAGTTCGGATTCAAGCACACCTTCAGCGAAAGCGCCGCAGTTGACTTCTTCGAAAGGTTTATCCTTCCTCCGGCTGAGCCTGTGGATAGTCCTCGCTATAATCTCCTTCCCGGTACCGCTCTCTCCCTCCAGCAGGACCGATACCTCTGTGGGGGCTACCTGGATTGTTTTATCCAGGATTATATTCATTTTTTCAGATCTTCCGATTATATCGAAATGGCTTTTAAGCGTTCTCAGCCTTATCAACCTGTTTACGGATGAGGCAGTCTCTTCCCTGTCATGGTCAGGTGATATATAGAGGTCCACACCGTGGTAATAATCTGAGCGGCGTTCCTCCCCCGTTTTATCCTCACCGAATACAACGATATCGTACGAAATGAATTTCTTCTTTACCCTCTTTATCACTGGAAGGTAATTACTGAATGCTCCGAAGGAGTTTATGGCCAGTATAAGGCCTTCATCAGGTTCATCCATGGCGATAAGTTCCGATATATTATTGAACACCCTGCAGGCAGCATCGGGGCATCTGATGATATTTTCCAGGAATTCCCTGAAATCCTCCCCTTCTGACAGAGCCCATATCTGAGATTTCTTCAGATCCATAATATGATAATTATGCATGAAGAACCTTTATTGTCAATGATATATAATGTGGTGCAGTTTCTTGGGGTTTGACCTTCTACCATTGAGGAACCTGATTTGTCATTATCTCAAGTGGATATTTGAAATATGAAAACTCCGCTCAGGGCTGGCATCTGTTCCTGATTTCCGAAGAAAATCAAGAGGAGTTATCCCGGTGCTGGAGATCTGGCTGCAGGCCGGTATGCCCGGGTACGGTTTTGTAATAATCAGACAACTGATTCTTCCAGTACTGAAGCTGCAATTTCATTTTTTAATCAAGGTAACCGTTTATCAATTGCAGGCCAATTACCGGTAAATTTGCGTTATGGCTTCAGGCACCAGGATCATATACTCTTGCAGATAGAGCCGGTGGTTACAACTCCGGGAGCACCTTCGATTATTCTCCTTACCCTGCTCTTAAGCCGCAGGATAGATTTAGTGTGGATCTGGCATACCCTCGATTCTGATACATCGAGGACCTTCCCGATCTCCTTAAGGGTCATATCCTCATAATAGTAAAGGCTGAGGACTATACGCTCGTTCTCCTGCATCTCCTCCAGGCAGGCGGCAATGATATTCAGCAGCTCTTTCTTCTCCAGGTGATTGAATGGGTCATTCTTACTCTTCTTTTCATGCGATTCAGATATTACTGAATACAAACCTTCATTATTGGATGGGATATTCTTATCAAGGCTGGTAAGGTTGGTGAGGGATACCTCGTCGATCCATTTGTAGTACTCATCCATCGAAATATTCAGTTCTCCGGCAAGCTCCGAATCCCGTGGGTGCCTCCCCAGTTTGTTTTCCAGTTTGGACATGGCGCTTTCGATCTTCTTCTCCTTGTGCCTCAGAGAGCGTGGAAACCAGTCCTGCTTTCTCAGCTCGTCCAGCATTGCCCCCCTGATACGGTAATAGGCGTAAGTCTCGAACTTGATCTCCCTGTTCTGGTCATATTTCTCAATCGCCTGGATAAGCCCCAGGAGTCCGGATGCGAACAGATCGTCAATCTCTATGTAATTAGGGATCCTTACGGCAACCCTTCCCGCCGAATACTTGACCAGGTGAAGGTACTCCATGATCAGTTTCTCGCGAAGCTGGTCGCTCCGGGAGCTTATATACTCACTCCAGAGCTGATCCAGATCGGTCTTGTCATCTCTTCTGATTATCTTCTTTAAAAATTTCATTGCATTAATTATTTCGCATCATCCATGCCAAAGCCCGGGATGCTGTGGGGACAGGGGAAACCCCTTAATAGGGCATTTCCCTGATCCCGGAAGAGGGAAAATTTTTCCCTCAGGCGTTCACTGCCTCCCTCTCCTGATCCTGGCTCTGATAGAGTTTGAGTTTGTTCCGCAGGGTGCGTACACTGATACCGAGGTCTCTGGCAGCCCTGGTCCTGTTTCTGTCGAATTTCTTCAATCTTTCGAAAATCATCAGTTTTTCCGCGTCTGCTATGGTGCATGAATGCAGTATCTTGTCAAGCTTGGTTGATACTTCTGATACATTTTCGTCAAAATTGAAATAATCCTGGCCGATCACATTGCTATCGCATAGGATTACCGCTCTTTCTATACAGTTCTCCAGTTCCCTGATATTACCCCGCCAGATACCGGCTTTGAGCTTCTTCTCAGCCGCCTTGCTCAGTTTCTTGAGTTTCTTGCCGTTCTCCGCGCAGTAGTTATCCAGAAAATAGTTGGCCAGAAGAAGGATATCCTCTCTCCTTTCCCTGAGGGGCGGAACCTCCACATTCACTACGTTGAGCCTGTAATAAAGATCCTCTCTGAACCTGTTTTCCCTGATCGCCTTGACCAGATCCCTGTTGGTGGTCGCGATTATCCTTACATCCACCTTTATCGGCTTTTTCCCGCCAACCCGGTGGAATTCCCTTTCCTGCAGCACCCTCAGAAGTTTTGCCTGTATGTGAAGGGGAATTTCACCGATCTCATCCAGCATGAGAGTGCCGCTGTCGGCCTGCTCGAATTTGCCGGCGTGCCATTTATGGGCTGAGGTAAATGATCCCTTCTCGTGGCCGAACAGCTCGCTTTCCAGGGTTCCCTCTGGTATTGCCGCGCAGTTTATTCTGACGAATGGTTTATCGCTCCTGTCGCTCCGGGTATGTATCCTTCTGGCAACCAGCTCCTTGCCCGTACCGTTCTCCCCTGTGATCAGTATGGTTGCTTTGGTGGGGGCTATCTTGTTCACCGTCTCCAGGATCTCCTTGAGTTTTACCGAACAGCCGATTATCTCCTTACCCTCCGATATCTTCAGTTTCCTCTTCAACCTCCTGTTCTCATCCTCCATCCTGGAGTAATTCAGCGCGTTCTTTATCTTCAGCTCTATCTCATCGACGGTGAATGGCTTGCTGATATAATCGTATGCCCCTATCTTCATCGCTTCGGTCGCTTCCTCCACACTTGCGTAACCTGTCATCACAATTACCACTGGACTCCTGCTCCGGGTCTTTATATTCCTGAGGAGCTTTATCCCCTCGTCCACCGCGTCCATCCTCACATCGGTAAGCACCAGGTCGTAAGCTTTGCTGTTTATCTTATTCATGGCATCAGCCATATTGACGGCCTCTTCCACCAGGTAGGAATCGGAAAGAGAATCTTTCAGAAACTCTCTTGTCATCTCCTGGTCATCCACTACGAGAATCCTCTTCGACATTTAGCTTTACCTCCATCAGCTCAATTCAATCATTATTTTTTAATATTCTGACCGCAGTGCCGGCACCCCCGGCTGACTTTATTTCTATTCCAGCTCCAATTCTCTCGGCAACCGCCGATACCAGATTCAGCCCGCACCCTATATGAGACTGCTTGACAGAATGAAGTATCTCTCCCGCCCTCTTCAGCTCCTGTTCGTTCATGCCGCACCCGTTGTCTCTAATTTCCAGCATCCATCTTTCGGTTTCTCCTTCATCGCCGAGATATTTAAATTCCAGATTGATCTTTCCCCCAGTTTCCATTGATTCTATGGAGTTCTTCATCAGCTGGTAGAGCATCTTTACAAAGTCACTCCGGTCGGTAATGATATGCGCCTCTTCTTCGACATCTATCTCCAGCTCTATCCCTTCCGTTTCTCCACCCAGTATGTTCTCCAGAAGACTCCATACATGCCTTACCATATGCTTTATTTTAATATTCTGCCTGTTCTGAACTCTGGAGGGCCTGTATTTTTCGAAATCCGCCAGAAAATTTTCCAGGCTTACTATACCCCTTGAAATCTTGGATAACCATTTCTGGCCTCGCTCCGACATACCCTCCTCATGATTCAATATCGAAGTATACCCCTTTATGCTCATACAGTGGTTTCTGATCTGATGGATTACAATCGACAACAACCTGTCCAGGTCATTAAGCTTCTCCGCGGCATCAGCGCTGTTCAGATGATAATCCTTCAGATCACTGCAGGGCTGCCTTACGCTGCCGGCTTCATCTCTCAATTCTGCCAATGGTATTTCCTGCGTCTGGGACATCAACAATTCCTTTCTCTGTAATCTGGCCGTCGCGGAAAACAGGAAAATATTTCCGCTTTCGGTAGTGTGGAATTCGCAAATAGTATGCCTCTGTTGCGAGGGAAGGTATCTCGCGGGAAATAATTGCCTATCTCTATGAATTGCTTAATGATACAAAACAGGCAGCAGGGAAATTATTTCCTGCTGCCTCTCTCGGCCTTAGTTTTATGGTGAATATTAACCTTGCACCCGGGGCGCTCACCTGAATGAAATATTTTCAGTCAGCAGAAGAAACTGCCTATTGATCTTCCGCTTCGTCGCCGTAAGATTTTACCTTCTCCCGGAGAGTCTGTCGGCTGATACCCAGAATTCTTGCTGATTTCGATTTATTACCCCTGGTCTTATCAAGGGTGTTAAGAATGAGCATTTTCTCCATCTCCTTCAGGGACATGGGGAAGAGTTCATCTATATTCCTTGCGGCTATCTCTTCCGAGATCTGATCCCTCCCCTCAACTATCTCAGATGGGAGGTGCTCAATCTTAATGCTCTCTTCCGCGTCCAGCAGAACCGCGCGCTCTATTATATTCTTGAGTTCTCTGACATTGCCGGGCCAGTTATAGGCTCTCAATATATCGGCGACCTCAGCTGATATAGTCCTGATATTCTTCTTGAATTCACGGTTGAATGTCTTGATGAAATGGTTTGCCAGAAGTTCTATATCCTCTTTTCTCTCACGGAGTGGCGGCAGATCTATAGGTATCACCTGGAGGCGGTAATAAAGGTCGTTTCTGAAATTGCCCTTGCTTATCTCTTCCTTGAGGTTCCGGTTTGTCGCTGAAATAACCCTCGCATTCAGGCGCAGGTCCTTTACTCCCCCTACTCTCCTGAAAGTCTTGTTTTCAATTACACGAAGAAGCCTGCTCTGCAGGGTAACTCCCATCTCGCCTATCTCATCAAGGAAAATTGTTCCACCTTCTGCCAGCTCCAGCAATCCCTTCTTCCTCCTCTTAGCGTCGGTAAAGGCTCCTTTTTCATGCCCGAACAACTCACTCTCCAGAAGTGTTTCGGGAAGAGCCGCGCAGTTAATCTCCATGAAAGGTTTGTTCTTCCCCTTGCTGCTTTCATGGATAGCCCTTGCAACCAGTTCCTTCCCGGTTCCGCTTTCCCCCTGGATAAGGATGGTGCTGGCCTTACTCTTACCCACCTTCTTAACCCTTTCGAAAACCTCCAGCATCACCCTGCTCTTTCCAACGAAATTCTTGAAATCATATTCTTCCCTGTTCTTTTCCTTCAGTTCATGCAGCTCATTCTTGAGTTTAGATTGCTCGAACGCGTTCTTGATGGCGATCTTCATCTTGGGTATCTGAAAAGGTTTTAGAAGAAAGTCATATGCTCCGCATTTTATCGCCTCCACCGCAGTCTCTATCTCTCCGTAGGCTGTCATCATTATTACCGGAACATCCGGGTCCATTTTCTTTATTTCCTTTAGAAGCTCGATACCGTTGGTGTCTGGAAGCTTCAGGTCCAGGATTGCCAGATCAGCAGGATCTTCACTGAAGCTCTTCAAACCCTTATTCCCATTTTCGGTATCCTCTACGGTGTATCCTTCACTCTTGAGAGATTCCCCCAGAGACCACCGGATAGTCTGTTCGTCATCAACAATCAGTATCTTTCTAGGCATACAGAATCACCTTTCCACTATTTTTTCCATTCCCCGATGATCCACGGCTGCCTCCAGGTTTCTGGGCAGTTCAACAAAGAATGAGGTTCCTTCTCCCGGTTTGCTTATATGAGTTATGGTACCCCTGTGACTCTCGATAATCTTTCTCGAAATCGAAAGGCCCAGGCCTGAACCCTCGGAACGGGTGGTAAAAAACGGGTTGTATAGCTTGTCGGAAATACCTTCATCTATTCCTGTTCCATTGTCACGGAATTCTATCATGATATTATCCGGTTTCTCGGATCCTTTTATCAATATCGACAGAACCCCTCCATCCTCGCAGGCCTGAATTGCGTTTCTGCACAGATTCAGCACCACCTGTTTCATCTGATCACTGTCCAGGACGCACTGGTCGTCATCAATCTCATTTTCTATTCTAATCTGCATTCCCCTGCTGTCTGCTTTCTTTCCAAGAAGGTCAGTACAGTTTCTGATGATACCCTCGATCGAATTTCTTGAAAAGCTGGGTGATGCAGGCTTCGCGAAGTTGAGCAGGTTCTTTATTATATCGTCAAGCCTGTTAATTTCGCTGAGAATGACCGATATATACTGCTTATTGCTGGATTCCTTCTTCAGCCTTTCGCTCAGTACCTGAGCGGTGGTAGCTATTCCGGTAAGTGGATTCCTGATCTCATGGGCAACCCCTGCGGATAGCTCTCCCAGTGATCTCAGACGGTCGGCCCGTCTCAGTTCCTTTTCTATCGCTTTCTGCTGGGAGAGGTCTTCGAATACCGCCACTATGGTCTTGCCGGTATAGAGATCTGTCTGTACAATACTTGTGTTTATCTTTGCCGGTATTCCCTCCTTACCCTTGACCCTGAGATAATCCTCAAAAGATGAATTATCCCTCCCTTCTGAGACCAGTTCCGAGAAAATATCCCTGTCAGCCTCCCTCTTTTCGAAGAGGTCGTTGAAATACATCGAATCGGATACCCGGAAACCCAGGATCTCCCTCCCCTTCCGGTTCAGGAAAACTATCTTTCCCTTCTTATCTGTTTTCAGCACACCACTGTTTATATTCTCCAGGATGGTTTCGTTGAAATCCTTGAGGTTCCTCAGCCTGCTGATATTCACCGCGTTAGCGACTTCCTGCGTGAATATGGTCTGAATGGTGTTTATGAAATAGTAGTCCTTGAGGTAATCCATTCTTGATTTATACCTCTTCCTGAACAGCAGAAAACCCAGCCATCTTCCCTTGAATAATAATGGGATCACGGTGTTCTCCCACGAAACAGTGCTTGCCACGCAGGTTGTTATTCTGGTGTCGCAACCTTTGAGGCAGAATATATCAGACTGCAGCAGGTCCTTCTGCTGAGCTGTTTTTATCTTTTCCACCGCTTCCTCCACGAATTCGGGGGTGAGGTGATAGAACGTCCTTGCCTTCAGTCTCTCCACTCCCCTGCTGAAAAGAAGAATGGAGGCTCCTTCGGCGTCCAGGTACTGGCAGAAAGCGATCATGAACCTGTCCAGAGCATCATCCCAGTTTTCATTCGAGCTTATATCCCTTCCCATCTGATAGAGCATCTTAAGCCTGGTAATATGCTTCTTGAGAGATTTATTTGACCGGGCCAGTTTTTCATTGGTGCTTATAATCTTGCGGCTCATTACATTTCTGCTGTCCTCCAGCTTCTTATTGGCCTTCTCCAGCTTCCTGATTATCTCGGCATTCTCCCTTACCATCAGGTTATGGTTGTAGGCCGCTTCCACCACTTCCCCTATCCGGTCCAGATCGAAAGGTTTGCGTATATAATCATAGACGTTCAGCCTGAGAGCCTTGATGGTGGTCTCGATGGAGGCGTGAGCGGTCATAATGATGCATTTGGCCCGTGGTAATTTACGGTTTATTCCCTTGATCAGGTCAATACCCGAGCCATCCGGTAGTTTCAGTTCAACCAGGGCTATCTCGAAGCTTTTATCTTTCAGGATATTTTCAGCCTCGCCGCAGCTGGAAGCGGTGTGCACTTCGAACCCATTCTCTCTCAGGTGATTGTCGATGATCCCAACTGCCGGCCCCTCGTCATCCACGATCAGAAGAGGACCTTTATGATCCAAAAGAATACCCCCCATGACACGTTAATAAGAACAGAGACTATAACACGATTATATTAACAAATATGGAAAAGGGCAACAATAATAGAATAATATAGCTTAAATTATGAATAGCGGAGGTGATATATGGCGGCTCAGTCAGTCAGCAAGGTTATTCCTTGACCAGATTGAGATTCTGTATCTCAAGAGTCTTTTCCATCAGCTCGTTCATCAGGGCGTTCTTGATATCCTCATCCACATCCAGCACCAGCTCCGTAATCTCCCTGACTTTCCTCTCTATAACCCTATTACCGAATTTTCCGTTCTGGTATTCCAGAATTGAGCAGATACGTCCGGTAAGCTTTTCCCTTTCGGCGGTAAGCTCTTCTATCAGTTCGTAATCCTTCTCCCTGATAGCCTCGAGCTGCTTTCTGGTAATACTGTATAATCTATTATAAATAAATATAATTTCCAATTAGCACTCCCGTTTGCAATACATCCAGTAAGTATATCGGAAGTGCCCCGTCTTACTTTAGGAGAAAAAGAATTGAACCCTATTCAGATATGACGGCTTATAAAATCAGATAGAATCTCCCTTGAATCCTTCGACATATATGTAATATAAACCGCTATTCTATAATCGCTTATATTTTCATCTTCCGTTTCCGGCTCGGTCCTGACCACCACCCCGTCGAACATTGCCTTCCTCTCGGAATCCTCGCTCTCCACTTCTCCCGGTACTACCAGTCCCATGCGGACCTTGGTGAGAGGATCAATATAGCTGTCGAAACGGAAGTATACTCCATTCATGCTGATGTTTATGGTTTCCCCTCTGGTACTGCCTCCATCACCGCTTACATCAAGTGGTATAGCTACCTCTATCCTCTCCGCTCTTCTTCTGTCTTCTGCTGGCATAAACAACCTTCTAACAGACTTTACAATCAGTTCAAGAAACTCCGCTCCCCTCTAGCCGTTAATCCTCTCCTTCAGGAGTTTCGACGGTTTGAAATAGGGAACCAGTTTTGCCGGTACGTGAACAGCTTCTCCCGTTCTGGGGTTCCGTGCCATTCTCTCGCCACGCTGCTTTACCTTGAAGCTTCCGAATCCTCTTATCTCTATCTTCTTACCCTCAGCAAGTGTATTCTTGATATTTTCGATAATAAGGTCAACCACCACAAAAGATTCCTTCTTGTTCAGCTTGGTCCTGGCGGCGATTTCCTCAACTATGTCTGCCTTTGTCACTTCGGGTCACCTCCTGCATTTCTATCTATAGGTAATTAATTCGTGTTAGATTCAATCATAGCAGGAAATATTTGTCAAATAAAATAATTTCTTTGGGAAAATGCTATTGTTCTCTTGTAGAGGAACCATCAGTTGTGGTAATATTATAAAAGTTCCCCGTTCGAAACGTGTGGTACTGACAGTATTAATCCCCAAAAGAACCGAGAAAATACCCAGCGCCAGAACACGAACCAACAGGGAACTATCCGCGTGCTCCGCATTATTCTTTCAAGAGTCGTGCCATAAGACACAAAGAGGCATCAACCCCGTCTATGTTATTGTATTGTTACAGCTTATCGGTATGGTCCGTTCCCGTTATCCATTGGACAGAAAGATTAACTCTTGCAATATGAGGTTGGTATGCGGTGGAGAAAAAGAAGGGATTTCCTGGAATCCTACCGATCCCTCGATACAATTCTGTAGTATTTCAGGAGCTTTCTGCACCCAGGGTCTATCCCGGTCAGGGCTTCCGCCGCCCTGATAGTCTCCGAAATATTCCTGTCTGTGGGATCGCATATCAGTGCATCGATCCCCGCTGCGGCAGACATAGCCAGGAAGGTCCGGTTGAGTATGCTTCTCATGGGAAGCCCGAATGAGACATTGGAGAGCCCTCCCACGGTACGGTACTCCGGCATCCTCGATCCGATTTCTCTCACCGTATTGAGGAATACCTGTGCTCCCCGGGTGGTCGCTCCTATGGTTGTAACTACAGGATCAAAGAACACTTTCCGGGGATCCACTCCCGCCCTCTCCAGAATACCCCCCGCCTTCAGTGCAAGTTCCACCCTCCTGCCGGAATCATCCGGTATACCCTCCCTGTTCTTCAGCATAATTATCAATCCCGCCCCTGAGCGGCTCACCATGGCGGCAAATCTCTCCAGAAGCTCCGGGTCAGCCTGAATGGAATTGAGTATAACCCTGTCACCGTAATTCTCTCCCAGCCTTAATAGCAGTTCGGTCTCCGGGGTATCCAGGGAAAGAGTAATATCGTAATTCTGCAGTATGGTGTCAGCCGCCCAGACAAGCGCCTCCTCTTCATCCTGCATCAGCATCGCAGCGTTTATATCAACAGCGGATGCCCCTGCATCTACCTGCTCTTCAGCCAGCGTCAGTATACCCTCCCGGTCTCTTTCTTCCAGGATATTCCTGACTCTGGCGCTGGAGCTTATCAACTTCTCCCCGATAATGAATAATCTTTCCATTCACTATTCTCCTGACAGCGGGAAGTACGGTGCGCGCTCAAGGATAAATTAAATGGTAAATCCGCTCTTCTTGCAGTATTTATACAGAGTCTCGAACAGTTTGCTCCGTGCCCTGGTGATCTTGACATCCCTTCTATCCATCATCAGCTCTGCTGTCCTGACAGCCTTCTCCAGATCAAAAGGGACCAGCTGAGGATTCATCTTCCATACGAAGCTCGGTATGAATTTCGGTGGAAAGCCCGGCTCTACCAGGTTTGAGTTGAATCCTATTACAGTCCCCGTATCCAGCCTTGAATTTATAGCTATCTTTGTATGGTCCCCTATAACCGAACCGAGGAAACGCCTGCCTGTCTTAACCTTTTTTCCGGCACTCCAGGCCCTTACCGGGCTGTAATTGTTCTTCAGGTCGCTGTTACAGGTTCCCGCCCCAATATTGACCCAGGAACCTATATATGAATGGCCTAGAAAACCCACATGCTGTTTATTTGAGTAAGGAGATATTACCGTTTCCTCTACTTCTCCGCCTACCCGGCAGGCCTTCCCCAGGGATGTTCCGCTGCCAATCTTGGCCCCCGCCCTGATTATGCTGCCGCTTCCGATAAAACAGGGGCCGTTGATTATCGCGTTAGGTTCTATCAGGACTCTGTCATCTATAAGAATGGGGCCTTCAGAAGCGTCCAGAACCGTACCGGACCTGACCTCCACTTCAGAACCAATTACTATATCATCATCATTTATAAGTTCAACGCCGGTAAAAAGCTCCGATTCGGGGTCCTGGCCCCGCAGTGGATTCTTGCTGAAATCATCCCGGATGCAATCCGCGTTGAATCCGATCAGATGCCAGTGTCTGGAAAACAGCTTCTGGTTGGTAGTGAGTACGTTAACATCCGCCTGGTCGGCCCATTCCCTGAACTCCTGAATGAAAATGTCATCTCTGCTATCTTCTTCTTCCCCCGTTTCACCGGCCGAAACTTTCTTTATGTTCTCCAGCATTCTGCTTACCCTCTTATCAGATCCTGAATTCAGAAGAAGCTCTAGGAAAGATTTCGATTTATCCCCGGAGAGGCGGCAGATCACAGGGAGATCGTTCTTTACCATCACGCTGTCCGGAACTATTTCCTCGGTGAGTTTTTGAAGCCCTTCACCGAAAGCCATTATACGGCTGTTAATAAATACGGTTTCACCGCTTACCTCATTTACCTCAAGATCAAAGGTGTTCTTTTCGGTAAGGACCTGTTTTTCTAGGTCCTCCGCAAGGTAAGGACGGCACTGGAGTGAGAGCCTGGCTGGATTGATATCCTTTATAATCCTGTTTCTGAGGGTATCAGTACCGAGGAATATCTCAAAGACTGGCTTGTTCAGGGAAAGGGGGAACAGGTCTGGGTATTTGTGATCCTCAAATATGCATATCGATTCTATTTCTGATTCTTTTGCCATTGGTTACCGTTCAGGGTGAAAAATCAGTATAAATTGCTCGGACGGGGCATAAGTAAAAAATGGTGGAGTTGACGGGGCTCGAACCCGTGACCTCTTGTCTGCCAGACAAGCGCTCTCCCAGCTGAGCTACAACCCCTCTTTTTAGGTCAAAATACCAAATTAACAGTCTTAGTCAAGAGAAAATTAATCACCGCGTGGGTGTTTGGTAATCTGATTTTTTCTCATTGTATATAAAACAGTCCCGATATCATTGGCGTGAAAATCTATTCTTGACAGTCATGGTCATTTAGAATATTTTCTCGCTGAGCCGGAGTGGTGAAACTGGTAGACGCAGGGGACTCAAAATCCCCCGAAGCTCTGCTTCGTGCGGGTTCGAATCCCGCCTCCGGCAATTATCAGCCTGTCTATTTCCTATTTCGCTCCAGCTTCACCTCTCATCTTTTCCTGGAATCCTTCGATTATTCTTTCCGCGTGTTCATTGCTTATATGGTACATTATCCTTTCCCTTGCCATTTCGATGGTTGGCTGCATCTGACGTTCCCGGATGGTGTGGCTGTAAATGGTGCTGCCGCTGCTGACCTCCCTGAAATTCAGATTAAGTGACCAGTTGACAGTTACCATCCTGCCGCTACCGCGGCTCTCTCTCATACGGATCCCCCCGGTTACCTTTATATCCGGTTCCCGCCGGTCATCTGATATAATGTAATAGCCATTTTCGGTAAACTGCTCCATCAGAACCATCGCTATATCCCGGGAGAGCTCTCCCTGGATTTCAACGGAAAGAGCGAAATCCTCATGAAGAAATTTCTCTATCATTTTCCTTACCTCGAGTTCGTCCGGTTGCGGCTGGTATCTCCGGTAATCCCCGGAAACAACCTTCAGGATTTCGTAATTACTCCTCTGCAGAGCCGACTGTTCTTCCAGTTTAAACATGAGGCCAAGCCTTATAACAGGAGAGCTCTCCTGTTCAAGACTTCCCGCGATCTGCCTTGATTTCTCCCTTGATTCCATGATTCTGCTGGATAGTATCTCCGCGTATTTGCTTTTTCTCAGTACTGCAAGCGAATAATACAAATCCTTTTCACTGTCATAGGAATGCTTTTCGATCCTCGCGTTTTCCAGTATCGACTCACTTTCCACCTTGAGATTGTCGTTGTATTGAAAATCTGAGATCTCTTTCCTGGTGTTTGACTGCCGGTATCTCTCCCTGGAAACCTCTTCACTCTTTACATGTAATTTTATCGATTTGGACACATTTCTGAAGGCGTTATTGTCCGCATTCTCCTTTGTCTTACCCATCCCCAGCCCGGTTATGTACAGCTGCGCGGGATAAAGGGTTTCTATCCTTTCGAGCCAATCAATCTCTTCCTTTCCTTTTTCCATTCTGCCCTCAGCGGAGCTGTATCCGCCGGAGCACGCGAATATGAAGAGAAGGATCATGCAAAGAGCAAAGCCTGTTATCTTACCTGAAAGATTCCGCGAAAACAAACCTGATCTGGCCCTCTCTGATTTCGACATTTTCCTTCACTATCCTTTCCACCGGGCATCCTGAATTAACCATCTCAACAGTGAATTCATACCTTCCCGGTTGTACTCTAAACCTTCTCATATATATCCTGGCCGGAATTGTTCGCCAGCAGCGAATATCCGCGTGTGTGATCTCTTCAGCCACTGCGTCGGTAATAGATCCAATCAGCAGATTACCAAGTTTGCTCCCGGTTTCCATCTCCTTCTTTGCCTTTTCGGTCGCCTTGAATTTTGCAAGTGCCCTCAGCCATGCTTTCACCATGATCCCGGGCATCTTGTCCGACATGTTCTTCCTGGCTATCATGGAGATATCCTGGACCACTTCAGCTTCGAGCATTTCACCCTCTTCCTCCCCCGAATAACCTGCCATCACTCCGGTTATTTCTCCATCTCTTGGTACCAGTTCAGGGATCAGGATCTGAAAAGTATGCGTCTTGCCCTCATCGTCAACGTGCGTGAACCTTGTCTCCATCTCTCTCTTGAATGGGGCCAGTCCGGTCATTGCCACAATCACTGCTTCCCCGGCCCCGGATTCCTGCTCCCGATCGTAATCGATACCGAAGCTGTCACTGAAACTCTGGTACTGCTCCCTGAAACCGAGTTCTTCAGCCAGGCGGAGTATGTCATTCTTCAGCTGAAGAGGGACGCTGGATCGAAACATCCTTCCGTAAGCGTGGTATGCTTCCAGGGCGAGCTTATATGAAATATACGCGTTGTTGCTCTCACCCATCCCTTCGTAAATGATTCCGCTGAGATATCTTGCAAACGCGTCAGTGCTGTATTTATTATCCGCCTGATATCTGCTGGACAGAAGTTCCAGCCTTTCATTTATTTTCCTCGCCTCCACCCCGGCATCTTCCATCTTTCCGAGCTTCAGATAGCTGAAAGCGGCGAAAACATGAATCATGACCTTCTCGTAATCTTCACCGTCGTAAGGCTTGAGATTAGGATTTACAAGCCCCGCGGCCTCCAGGGATATTCTTTTGGTAAATAGTTCTTCGGAAACCCTGGCCGCCTCCAGGAAATCCTCCGCGCTGGCAGCGTAATTGTCCGAATAAAAGTTCAGGGCACCCCTGTTGAATAGGAAGAGAAGCCTGTTCCTGCCCCCGAACTTCCTTTCATTGCTTTCTAATTCAGCCAGTGCCCCGCTGTAATCCTCCTCCGGCAGATAGCTGTCCACCCTCATCTCCATCATCAGGTTGGACGCGCATCCGGCAACCATGGCTATGATGGCAAGGATAACCGGAAGATACTTGATGCAGCTGTCGCTGTTCTGATTGTATTTCACAGATTAGAACCTGTACTTATCCCTCTCGACCAGTTTCTTGATCTTCTTCTGTCCTATCCAGACCTTTTCATTCGTCTCGATATTAATCAGCTCCAGGTCTACCTGATAGAATTTGGCCTGTTTGCCCTCCACCTGATCAATAATCGAATTAATACTTCCGAAGAGCATGAAGTCAGCTCCCACTTCCCTTCCCATCTCCTTAAGAGTCTCAGGAGACGCATTCATTGATTGATCATATTTTTCATCCCGGAGAGCTTCCCTTATATCCTTTTCGGCAACGAATGAAACCCTTCCGCTATTTATCAGCTCTCTCTGGAGGTCGTTGACGAATGTTTCAGTGGCGATATGCTCTGATGTCTTGTTGCGCACGAATCCAACTATGACAACCGGTTTACTCCCCTCTCTTCCGGTGAACTCACCCAGCCAGGGCCTGGAGAGACAGTCTGAAATCATCTCTTCCGAAACCAGCCTTGAATCGGTATCATTCCAGTTACCACTGAGATCGGTGACCGTATCCGCTTCAGTCCGAGTAACATTAACGGAAGGGCCCCCGCATCCGGAGCTGATAGAAGTTACAAGCAGAGCCAGTACAATGATATACGCGGTGCGTCGATTCATACCCTTACTCCTTCCATCTTTCTACTCTCCCCTGTCTATCTGGGCGTCCAGCCTCTTGAATGCATCCTGGGCGTTCTTCTGGACATACTCTTTCATTGCCATATCTATCTCGTTCAGCTTCTCCAGGTTCTCCCTGAAGGTGTCAAAATCGAGCCTTGCCCTTGCGTAAACGGTGTTATCGTCATCGTCAATATAGCGCTTATCCACATAAATGCCGCTGATTGACTGGTCTATTATGGTCCTCTGAACATTCACGATATTCTGTTCTTCACTGGAGTCCATATCACCGCTAAGCGTGGAAGCCATATAGTCTTCCATCATCCCTTCAACCCTGGTTCTGAATACCCGCGCAATGCTCCCGATTGCCCTGTTTTCCGCTGTTTTGATCGCTAGGGCCTTGTTCCTGACCCCGGATACAACTCCAACCCCTATTATGTCATTATCAGAGCCTACCTGACCGGGATTAAGGACCCAGTCGGGAAGGTCTCTGCCCTCTTCGCCCATCGAGGTCTTGTCCACTCCCCCGCCTCCGCAACCTGAGGCCAGCAGGGATATAGCGATGAAAAGGTAGAATAATTTCCTCATTTCGACCTCCTTGTTCTGAACTTAATGGTCTCCTCTTGTACAATCGCAGAATGACAAGCAAAATTTAAACCGACTCTTTTTGTGCAGTCAAGATATTTTTGTTTAATTATTTATATCTGACAGGAAATTAACCTTCGCACAGGCCAGCTGAGGTTATTTATCCAATGAGTGCTCTGTCCGTCTTATAATCTCATTCTGGAGGGATTCCCCGAGGTCGACGAAATAATCACTGTAACCGGCCACTCTGACTATAAGGTCCCTGTATTTCTCGGGATTCTTCTGAGCCTTTCTGAGAGTTTTCGCCGAGACTACATTGAACTGCAGGTGATGTCCGTCCATCCTGAAGTATGCCCGGACCAGGTCTACAATTCTATCGATTCCTTCATCAGACTGGAATATCCGGGGTGTAAACTTCTGGTTGAGGAGTGTCCCTCCCGTCCTCAGATGGTCTATCCTGGAGGCCGACTTCAGCACCGCGGTAGGCCCTGACCTGTCCATTCCCTGTACCGGTGATATCCCCTCTGAGAGCGGCTCTGAACCTGCCCTCCCGTCAGGAGTAGCGCCGGTCTTCTCGCCGAAATAGATGTGGCAGGTGGTAGGAAGCAGATTGATCCTGTAACTCCCTCCCCTGGTGTTCGGCCTCCCATCCACCGCTGAAAAGAAAGATTCGAATATAGCCGGAATAAGCTCATCTGCACTGGGATCGTCATTACCATACTTTGGGGACCTCTCAAGAAGGATCTCTCTCAGCTCCTCTGAACCCTTGAAATCCTTATGCAGGGCCTCCGAGAGCTCCTCCATGGAGATCAATTCTTCCCTGTAGATATTATCTTTTATTGCCGCAAGGGAATCTGTAAGGGTCCCGATACCAACTCCCTGTATGTATGAACTGTCATACCTGGGCCCTCCGTCGTTATAGTCCATACCTCTGCTGACGCAGTCATCTATCAGGATCGACATAAAGGGTGCCGGGAGGTACCTTGCCCACAGTCGTTCTATGATCCTGTTACCCGCAATCTTAATATCGATGAAGTGGTTCAGCTGCTTTCTGAATGCATCGAAGAGCTGGCCGTAATCCCTGAACCCGGAAGGATCTCCGGTCCTTATTCCAATCTCTTTGCCGGAAATCGGGTCGACGCCGTTGTTAAGCGCTATCTCCAGGACCTTGGGGAGGTTGAAATATCCGGTGAGTATGTAGCTTTCCTTTCCGAAAGCACCTGTTTCAACGCAGCCACTTGCACCACCGTCCCTGGCGTCCAGCATATTCTTTCCCTGCCTCAGCATCTCCTGTATCAGGGCTTCAGTATTAAAGATGGAAGGCTGCCCGAACCCGGTCTTTATGATCTTCAGAGCCCTTTTTATGTAGCTGTCCGGGTTCTTTCTACTGACCTGTATCATCGAGCTGGGCTGCAGCAGCCGCATCTCTTCGATTACATCGAGGATCATGAATGTCAGTTCGTTGACCGCATCCTCTCCATCTCTGTTTACTCCCCCCAGGTTTATAAGGCAGAAATCAGTATAGGTGTTACTTTCCCTGGCGGTCACTCCAACTTTCGGAGGAGCCGGCTGGTTGTTGAACTTAATCCAGAATGCCTGCAGGAGCTCTCTGGCCCTATCCCTGGTCATACGTCCGGTTTCGATATCCCTGGTGTACAGGGGAAAGAGGTGCCGGTCCAGTCTTCCGGGATTGAAAGAATCCCATGTGTTCAGCTCTGTTATCACACCGAGATGGACGAACCAGTAGTACTGAAGCGCCTCGTGAAAGGTCTCCGGAGCAGATCCAGGCACCCTGGAGCATATCCGGGAGATATCCATCAGCTCCTCCCTTCTGGCCCGGTCCTCTTCAGCGGATGCCATCGCCTTGAGCTTACCGGAATAACGCTCCGCGTAAGATATTAGAGCACCGGCGGCTATATCCATGGCCCGCAGCTCCTCCCTCTTTTCCCAGGCGCGCTCATCCTGGAAGAAGTCGAGCCTCTCAATACTCTTCTTAATATCATTCCTGAAATCACCGAATCCTTTCAGGTAGATCTTCCCATCCATTACGGTATGCCCGGGAGCTCTCTGTTCCATGAACTCCGTAAATATTCCGGCATCATAGGCATCTATCCAGCTCTCATCCATCTGGGAGAATATTCTGCTGCGAATTGACCTCTCGGCCCAGAATGGTAATATATTATCTATATGATAGCGCTCATCTTCCTCAGATATCCCGAATGCTATCTTTTCTCTCTCCCTCAGTACCCGCAGGTCCTCTGAAGAGTGAGTGCATATCTCGGGGTAGCTTGGGGCCGCCTTTGGTTCCGGTCCCCTTTCGCCAACAATCAGCTCCTTTTCTCCTACATATATTTCCTTGTTCTGGAGGATATATCTGAACGCAAGAGCCCTCATTACGGGGATCGAGTTCCCCGCAGAACCGTTATCATCATAGAATTCCGTAAGAAGCCTGGCCCTCTCCATATCCAGCCTTGGAGCAGCCTCCACGCTTTCTCTTCGCAGCTCGGCTATTCTGCTGTTCATCTCCGGCTAATCCTCGCTTTCTGCGATCAATCCATGATCTTCAAATAACCTCCGGGCCCTGGCGAGAGATCCTTCATTATTCTCAGGCATATCTTTCATCCTGTCCTCCAGGCCGAATCTCGCTGACTTATCCCGGCACATCCTGTTATAAGGAATTATTCCAACTCTGCTGGTATTATCCAGTCCTGATATTATCCCGGCTATTGCCATAATATTTTCATCTGAATCGGTAAATCCGGGTATCAGGGCAAAGCGTGGGACTATACCGGCTCCAGCCCTGTCGAGCTTCTTCAGGTTTCTCAGTATAGGCTGGTTGGATACTCCGGTCACCTCGCTGTGTCTTTCAGGGTTGGCCAGTTTAAGGTCGTAGTAGAAGCAGTCCACCAGGTCTGCCACCCCTGCAATAGAATCATATTCACAGAAACCTGAGGTGTCCAGTACTGTAGATAGGCCGTGCTCCTTGCAGAGTATAAGGAACGCTTCCAGAAACTCCGGCTGCCCCATCGGTTCTCCCCCTGAGATGGTAACTCCTCCTCCGGACTGATCGTAGAATATCCTG
>WJIX01000082.1 GCA_014730075.1 bacterium
ACTTTGAACTGAAATACCTCAGCTGGCCGTACACCAACCTGGAATCATTCTTCAAGCTCAGGGCCACCTCCAACCGGGATGATAACCTCACCCCGGAGAGCGAGTTCAAGAACCCGGCCTTCATAGGGGCGGAAGGGCATCTCAAACTCAACGGCGATACCTGGGAAAGCTACCTGTTCTACCGTCAGAACAGGTTCTGGATACATGACGACCTGATACTGAACCTGGTCGATCAGAACAAGCTTAAGAACGATAACTGGGGCCCTCAGTCCAGCGGGATACGTCTCGATTTCTGGGAAAAGGACCTGTGGAAGATAAGCGGATTGGGAGGAACGATTATATACTCCGATGACGGCGGAACCTTTAACTGGACAGATGATATTGTAAATGAAGAACCGGACGGCACCGACAGCTTCATCATGAGATTAAGAAAGAATTCCTTCAATGACAGGCTCCGGGTGGGCGGTATGTACCTGCGGAAGGACTGGACCAATACCGGTACCAAGCTGGAGCCGGAACGTCAGCATTTTCTGGATATAAGTTATAATCATATTCTTTCCTGGGATATCAGCCTCTATCCCAGGAACTTTATGAGAAACGGAACCAGGCTGGGTCCGATAAATATTGACAACTCAAGCTGGATCTTCCAGTACGCGGTAAGCGACGACCCCTACCAGATAGAGACTGACGATACCAGGGGGAACAGCGACAAGGATGCCTTCTCCATAGAGGCCCGTAATATCCGCATCTCGGATCTTACAGTCCACGCCTGGTATAACAACTTCGGATATAACTTCAGGGATTACCTCTCATACCGTTTCGATGACGGGAATGAATATAACCGCAATCAGTACCATATCGAGGGGTTCTACCTCTTCCCGAAGAAGGCGGTCACCGCGACGGTATCTTACGACTACTATGAGAGAAAAAGGGTGGTCAAGGGAGAAGAAACCGGAAACCTCAGGCCGACATATAACTTCTACAGCGAGCTGTATGTCGAATTCATCAGGGGATTCAAGGGGAAGATCGGCTACACCAGGTGGCACGGATTCGACGGTTCCGCGGAGGTCTTCGATTTCTTCACCTATCCCAATATCTTCGCGGAGCTTTCAGTGGAGAACAAGCTCGCCAAGGTACGGATGCAGATGAGGGTAAGGGATTTCGACACCTTCAGAGAGGTTTACGCCTACGGGTTCGATATGGAGTTCAACGCCACCGGCAAACTCAAGGGTTATTTCAGGCTTCTCAATGTCAACGAAAAGACCGAGGCCAGGGCGACCGTGTTCGCCCAGATCCGGTACGATATAGGTTACGGCGCCGAGTGCTTCCTGGAATACGGGGCGCCCTGGGACAGCGACCATCTGGTAAACACAGACGGCTTTGTCAACGAGGGTTCCGGCACCCGGCTGAATAACATGACCAAACTGTTTCTTAAACTCTATTTCTAGAAGGATTACGACATGAATGCAGAAAAATCGAAAAAGAAATTCAGGATCATTCCCCGGGGAGGAACAAAAGGGGTTGGGATATCAATCCGGAGCGTCTTTCTGTTCCTGCTTGCAGCGGCTATGATTATTTCGTCGGTACTCCCTGCATACGGAGCGGTGGAGATGACCGATGACGGAAAGGTCCAGTTTACCTACTACGACCCTTATGCCGGAAAGGTCTTTCTGGCCGGCTCCTTTAATAACTGGAGCACCACGGCCAATCCTATGAACAAGGATGACGAAGGATACTGGAGGGTTTCGCTGGATCTTGATCCGGGGGAGTATGAATACAAGTTCGTAGTGGACGGGGCCTGGATCACAGATCAGGAAAACCCCAATTCCAAGGCAGACCCCTACGGGGGGATGAACTCCCTGGTAGAGATCAGCAGCAACGGGGAGATAGTAATATCTGAAGCGGCGGAAGGGATGAGAGCGAACACAGCCCTGAGCCCCAACGTCCATTTCAGCGGCCGTTTCCTGCTCAGGTCGGAGGCTTCCAGGGGAAGGGAATATATGCTGATGCTGGCGGAAGGGACCTCGGACGAGGATGAAGTCTATGTAACCGAGCAGAGGTGGCGGCTGCAGAGGCCTGCCGCGAAAATTGATATGAATTTCGACATAATGATCAGCGACATAGTACACGGCTATTCCCGGCTCAGGATAGACAGCGAGAAGGATTTTCTGGAGCCGAACAATATATCGGCGATCCTGGACGAAGCCCACATCGATATCACCCCCGGGCAGTTCGAGCTGAGGGGATACTACAGCGAGGAGGTCCTCCAGAGCAGCGACCCATCCAATTATTTCGGAGACATTGACCTGCCCGGCACCATATTCGATGAGCACCTGAAATTCGGGAGGGGAACCTCCGGTATTACCGGCAACTTCAGCAGGTTTGGCCTGGATTTCGAGGGTTTCTTTTCCAATGTCCATGACTACGATATCTACAATGACCCCGACATATACGACAATACCGGGACCGATCTATATTATGGACGGCTGGCAAGGGGTTTCGGCAGTCTGACGCTCGGCGGGAACTTCTTCATGAAGAGGAACATGTGGTGGCTCGATTTCACCGAGAAGATCGGCTCAGACCCGGTCAATACCGGAATACCTTCCCTGGACCAGCATATAACCAGAAACGACGACCCCAGCGACTGGTTCGAACTGGATGATAAGACCTACAATTACGGGTTCGACCTTTCGGCAGATCTGATGGAGGGCAAGCTGAACCCCAGGATAGAGGCGCTGGGCGGTGAGATGAGCCAGAGATTCGTTACCGGTAACAGCTTCGGGATCGACCTGGGGAACGCACCGATAGATGTCCCGATTATGGACCAGGACTATATGCTTTACCACGCAGGGATAACCGCTACCATGATCGAAAACCTCTACATCAACGCGGAGCATACCAGGGATCAGTTCAGCGGAGCGGACCAGGAAGAAACCCTGCTGAATGTCGCATTCAGAAGGCAGATCGCCGCTAACAAACAGCTTTACTATACCCTTACCCCCTCTCCCGCGGCGCTTACCCATGACTACAGCGAGTGGTATATGGAATACGGATTCAAGTCAGGTTCCCTGGAAGGGATGGACCTGAAGCTGTGGCTTCAGCGTCATATGTACGATTACGACAATCCCGGAGACGTAAAGGACCAGTGGCACTACAACTGGTCGCTCTCCTCAGGGTTGAGCTGGGAACTCACTTCCGATCTGGATATTGACATAGAGCAGAATTATCTCAGCTATGAAGGTTCGGAAGCCCTGACAGGTGACGGCTCTGAGTTCGAGGTGATCTTCAGGGGAAATTACAGTTTCTCCAGTAAACTCGCCGCTTTTATCAATGTGAGAACAATTTACATGGAGTATAAGAAGGGAACCGAAGAGGACGACGGAACCTTTACCGCGCCCTTCATTGGCTTCAAATATACCCCCGCCGCCAGGGTAAGTGTGCTGCTGGCCTACGGCCTGGACCCGCTCGATTTCACTATCGATTACGACGGACGGAGGATAGGCCGCTACCTGTTCAGAAACGAATATATGTATGAAAACCCGGGGAGCAGCATGTTCGATGCTGAAGAAGCACTCTCCGACCTGCAGGCGGTAACTCTAAGGGCAGTCTTTAACTTCTAGATATCTGAAGGGAGGAGATTATGATTAATGACAGCAGGATTAAAATACCGGTACTAATGGCACTGTTCGCCTCTCTTCTTGCGATAACTCTAACCGCCAACGGGTGCCTCCTGAGCAGAATAATCAGAAACAGGATCCCTCCCCCTCAACGGGTGGAAGGCGGTATTCTGTTCCAGTACGAGGCGCCTTCAGCCAAATATATAAACCTGGCCGGGACATTCAACAGCTGGTGCGGCACCGAGGGAAGCGGGAGGTTCGATCCCACGGTCGACCCCATGTCAGACGACGACGGCGATGGGATCTGGACCATAGTGAAGGACCTCAAACCGGGCAGGTACCAGTACAAGTTCGTGATAGACCACGCGGTGAGATGGGAGCTCGATCCGAATAATCCTAATACTATCCAGGACGGGGATTTCACCAATTCGCTGCTGATCGTGAGGTAGAAGCTCTTCTCCTGCTATCTACTTCTTCTCAGAGAGTATCGCTCCTGACATCCCATCCAGTTCCAGGATAAGCTTTCCCCCCTCGATGGAGTATATTCCTCCATTCAGGTTGTCAGTCAGCCGGCTCCCGTCACTGAACCCGGACTCTCCCAATGGCAGCTCGATCTCTTGCGCCCCGCTTTCATTGTTGATCACCACTACTACCCTGTCATCATCCTGCTCCCTCAGGAATGCATAGAGTTTGCCCTCAGTGAGAAGTGTGGTGAAAGATCCTGTCCTGAGGGCGGGATGATCATG
This sequence comes from bacterium, assembly GCA_014730075.1. GTDB lineage: Bacteria > Krumholzibacteriota > Krumholzibacteriia > Krumholzibacteriales > WJIX01 > WJIX01. The sequence continues at coordinate 4,364 of WJIX01000082.1, forward strand.
CCTTATTGATATTACCCTGGTATAGAAGTCATGGATCTTCGAACGGCGGGGATTATCCTTCCAGCCCCAGGGGAACGGGCGGCGGCAGTCCGGGTCTTTTCCACCCCTGAGACCGACTTCGTCTCCGTAGTAGATCTGGGGTATCCCGATATAACACATCTGAAAGAGCGCCGCCAGCATCAGGCGGTCATCATCACGGCCGGCGGTGGTGACAAACCGCTTGGTGTCGTGGCTGTCAAAAAGGTTCATCATCAC